>NZ_AP023367.1:5020000-5265000 GCF_014218335.1 Anaerocolumna cellulosilytica
CCAGCTCGACTATCTTATCACACTTACAAAGAGTTGTCAACTACTTTTTTTAATTATTTTTCTCAGTAGTTTTTCTCACAAAAAGTCAACGGAGAAGGAGGGATTTGAACCCTCGCGCCGCTATTAACGACCTACTCCCTTTCCAGGGGAGCCCCTTCAGCCGCTTGGGTACTTCTCCATAAAGGCTGACAGTAGTAATTCTCTCAAAAAACAAGATTGCATATAATGCAATCTTGTCAGCGGAGAAGGTGGGATTCGAACCCACGGTCCCTTTCGGAATCACCGGTTTTCAAGACCGGCTCCTTAAACCACTCGGACACCTCTCCGAACACTGCTTGGATAGTATAGCAAACCTCAAATAATAAGTCAAGCACTTTTTTAAACTTTTTTCGTTTTTTTTAAACTTCTTTTTTAATTCTGAGTCGGTACATTTATAACCCAGATGACAAGTTCTTTTATCTGTCATATTTTATCTGTCATTAAGAAACGCCTCTCCCACAATCAAGTCTTCAGGTGTGGTAATTTTTATATTATAATAGCTTCCATAAATCATTTGTACCGGATAATTTAGTGTGTATTCTAATACCATTGCGTCATCTGTAATGTTTATTCTTTTCATCGGTTCTGCCTTTACAGACTTTGTAATAGCCTTCTCAGAACTGCTCTTAAAACCAATACTGTCGGTTCTAATATCTTCCTTTACTGACTCGTCTAAAATCATACTATATGCTTTTGTAATTAATTCCGTGGAAAAAGCCTGAGGGGTTTGTATGCTCCAAAGGCGGCTCCTGTCTGGTGTGTTTACAATGAAGTTGCTATCATCAACAATTTTAATTGTATCCTTAACAGGTACTCCTACTACGCAAGCTTTGCTCTCTTCTACTTTTTCAATTACTTTTTCTATCATTTCTTTCGTTATAAAAGGGCGGGCTCCATCATGAATTAGTACATATTCGCTGTTACCCACCGCCTTTAAACCTTGATATACAGAATGATACCTTTCCTTTCCGCCTTCTACTATAGCATTAACCTTCTTAATCTCATATCGATTAATAATGTTGGTTTTAACATATTCTATTTCATTATTTCCTACAACCAGAATTATAGTATCAACATTGCTGTTTTCAAAAGCCTTTAATGTATAATAGAGTACTGGTTTTCCATCTAGCAGCAAATACTGCTTCGGTGTATCAGACTGCATCCTTTTACCTGCTCCGGCAGCTAACACAATTGCGGCAACTTTTTTATTATCCATTACTCAACCTGGCATACCATTTTACTTTTACAATGTCATCCAACATAAACTTAAACTATATAAAAGCAGTAAAACAGCACCTTTCCTTTTAGTGAAATATTAAATTTTGTGTTTTTAAATGTAATACCCTTATAATTTTCGTATAGTTACTTAATAAATACCGGTTCCATCAGCCTGATATCATTTTCATATAGAAACCGTTAGCAGGTTCATAATAGGCTTAGTCTAAGGAATCGTAATTAAAATTTGTACTCCTGCTATTACCTTTGTCCTATCTTTAAATTAGGAACCGCATTCAAATCAAGTCCGTGTCTGGTTCCTTTTAGGTATTCATAGTATGCCGCCGCTCCTATCATGGCTGCATTATCTGTACAATAAATGGGCGAAGGATAATACAATGTCAAGCCGTTTTTCTGACAGGCCATATCCATTGCTTCTCGTAATGCAGAATTAGCTGCTACCCCTCCGGCAATAGCTACCTGCTTCATTTTATACTCCCTTGCTGCCGCCATAGTCTTTGTAACCAATGCATCTACAACAGCCTCTTGAAAAGAGGCAGCTATATCTGCTGTATTAACCTCTTCTTTTTTCATAGCACAGGAATTTAAATGATTCAAAACAGCTGACTTTACACCGCTAAAGCTGAAATCGTAGGGGCATCCCTCCAGATTGGCTCTTGGAAAGGATACGGCTGTTTTGTTTCCTTCTTTCGCTAATCTATCAATCTTAGGCCCTCCCGGATATCCAAGGCCTATCGCTCTTGCAACCTTGTCAAATGCTTCGCCAGCCGCATCATCTCTTGTTTTACCAATAATTTCGTATACACCATATTCTTTTACAATAACCAGATGGGTGTGACCTCCCGATACAATCAAGCATAAAAAAGGAGGCTCCAAATTCTTGTGTTCTATAAAATTAGCGGATACATGCCCTTCAATATGGTGAACACCAACCAGAGGTTTTCCTGCTGCATAACTAATCGCCTTCGCTTCTGCGACCCCAACTAATAATGCTCCTACCAGACCAGGTCCATAAGTAACCGCTATGGCATCTAACGCCTCTAAACTACAGTCTGCTTCGGCTAAAGCTTCTTTTATGACTTGATTTATCTTTTCCATATGTTTTCTGGAAGCAATTTCCGGAACCACACCGCCATAAAGCGTATGAAGGTCGATTTGAGAAGATATTACATTTGATAATACCTCCCTTCCGTTTTTTACCACTGCTGCGGCAGTCTCATCGCAGGACGATTCTATTGCTAAAATCATTACATCTTTATCCATAGTTGTTTTCTTTATTCCTCACTTTAATTTGTACTATTGAATCTCCCAGCCAAGTATTTTCCATCGGCCTTCTTCATCCTGACGAAGAAGGAATTTTTCTTTTACTTTTTCTTCACTGCTTTTTTCTTTGACTGTAAAGGTTACTGTTAGAGAGGCAAAGCTCTGCTCCTTGTCCTTAAAATATTCAACATCCTCACTATTTGCTATCGCATACTTTGTAATAGAGCTATTTTCTTGTTTATACTTAACAATTTCTGATTTTAAATTAATAAAATATGTGTCCTTTGGATTAACAGCCAAAAGAGCTTCATCAAAGAGTTTAAGATTTTGCTCTCCTAGTTTCTCAACCTGGCTATCTTTCAGTTCTTTATCATATAATACTTTAATAATCCGACTATATACTTTTACAACCTCTCTGGGTGTCGAAGGATAATCCTCTTCCAGGTCTTTCACTAACAAAGTTTGCAGTTCGTCAGCCTGTGTATTTGTATCTGTTTGTTTTCCTCTATTTGATGTATATTTATAATACCCAAAGATAAGTGCTGCTAAAATAGCTACACAAACCACTGTTTTTAGTGACATATTTATTTTTTTCATTCCAATTCCCCCTTTTACCATGTTATAGTTTACACTCATTTACTTATACTTGGTAATTTATCTGCCTGCCCCTGTGGCTATCTCGAATTATACCATCCGTTAAATGGAATATATACTGGTTTTATTAATCGGACAATTGTATCTACTGCTTATTCTTCCGGGTCAAAATTTAAGGTTATACTTTTTCTATCTTTTCCGGCTTTCGCATTGGGAAAAATTGCTCTGGTGTCTTCCATAAATTCTTCTGGTCTTACTAGAGACGGACTGTAATGAGTAAGCCAAAGTTCTTTCACCTGCGCTGTTTTTGCCAGCCTTGCAGCATCATAAAAAGTCATGTGCTTATGCTCTACTGCTTTTTCTGCCTTGTCTTTCTCTCCATACATCCCCTCACAGATAAATAAATCAGCCTCCTGTGCCTGCTCTGCTATAAGGGGAATAGGTCTGGTGTCCGTACAGTAGGTTAATTTAATCCCTTTTCTGCCAGGTCCTAGTACCATATCCGGTGTATAGATTATTGTTTCTGTTTCTATGGTTTCTCCTTTTTGAAGGCGATTCCAGTATTTTTGAGGTACATTGTTCTCATTTGCCTTCTCAACAAAAAATCTCCCGCCTCTTTCAATTACTACATTGTAGCCATAACATATCACATTATGGTGCACCCTGAAGGCCTGTATAACATAACCTCCGATTCTTATCTCCTCTGTCTGGGCCGATAATTCAATAAATTTAATTTCAAATGGTAGTTCCGGTGCAATCACTCGTAAGGCATTCACAACTCTTTCTAAGCCTTTTGGTCCTATCATGGTTACAGGTTCGGTTCGGTCTGCATTACCCATTGTCAGTAAAAGTCCCGGCAAACCACTGATATGGTCTCCGTGGTAATGAGTAAAACAAATAATATCTATCGGATGAAAGCTCCATCCTTTTTCTTTAATTGCAATCTGGGTGCCCTCCCCGCAATCAATTAATAGACTGGAGCCATTGTATCTGGTCATTAAAGCCGTAAGCCATCGGTTTGGCAACGGCATCATTCCGCTGGTGCCAAGTAAACAAACATCTAACATGTATCTTCCTCACTTATCTCGCTTTTGTAATACTATTCTTCCCGCATCTGGAAGCTCTACACATATTAACAAAGCTTATTAAATCAATATTAGCATAACCAATATGCATTATCAAGTGCTACCAAATAACTAACAAAATAAACACCGGCGTGATGTTAAGTTCATTGGCAGATGAAATGGTTACCACCTAAAGTACGATTTTTCAAAACCATTTTATATTAAAAATAAGGGGCTGTCCCATTCCTTAACCGCTTTTTCGTACACTTTAATGCGGTATCAGGATTTTGTAACAGCCCCTTACTTTATAACACTTCCTTTTTACGGATTACCTTAATTGGTATCTTAAAGGATTTTATGAAATTGTCATAGCATTCTTCACATATATTAAATTTGTGGACTTCTAAATCATATTTTGAAAAATATCCCCATTCCTTAGCTGCCTCGAAAACATCCTCCTTTAGTATTCCCTGCTCCATGAAGATTTGCTTTCCACAGACATTGCAGCAAATATCCTTGTCCGTCTGTGGAATAGTATTAACCTTATCCATGTGTTATCCCTCCTGCTAACTTGACCGCCTTCTTAAATCCATTATAACGTTATATGTTGGATTTTTACAGTGGGAATTACTGTATCTGCTATATCCTTTTATTAACAACCATCCGTATTCTGCGTGTTTTCAAGTGTTACAGGCTATCTCTTTCCGAAAACTTCGCTGCAAATTAGTAACTATTTAACGAAAATTCTTTCTAAAAACTTTTGTAAAACACAAGATTATTGCTTAACATACAGCCACATAATCATTCCATCCTCTATAGGAGCCTCATAAAAATTCTTTCGTACTCCCTCGGAGTGAAATCCAAGTTTCTGATAAACTGAGATTGCGGACCGATTACTTACCCTAACTTCTAATGTAAAGGCTGTTAACCCCTGGTCAATTCCGATTTTTAGTAATTTATTTAACATGGTATAGGCAATTCCTTTATGTCTACTGTTCTCTTCCACAGCCACATTATTAATCTGTCCTTCACCGGCTACTGCCCACATACCGCAATATCCTACTATCCGACTGCCCATTTCTGCAACTAAATACACATTATCTATCCGGCCTATGGAATCTTCAAAATCCTTCCACTTCCAGGGGAGTGAAAATATTTTCTCCTCCATACTTGTTACGGCAGTTATATCTTTTGCTTCCATTCTGCGAATTATTATGTTCTCCATTATTTCGCCTGCTCCAATAATCTTTCTGCCCGTTCCCTCTCTGCCTGAGATACCCTTAAGTATTCCGGTTCATGAATGTCAGCGTTTTCATACAGTCCATTTTTATAATACGTAAGACCGATAGCCCCCACTGCTGCTGCCCGCTGCTTTGCCAAATGAATCGGTGCAAACTGATATGGAACTTTCATTAACTCCTTTAGTTTTTCCTGATGCACTTCTACTCCATCGCCAAGAAAAATAACGGCTTTACCCATGTTATTAACAATTTCAGCTATTTCTTCAATTCCTGCTGCCATCTGCGGTTGTATAATATCAAATTCTTCATTGAATTCATAAAGTCCGGTATAAACCTGATTTCTTCTGGCATCCATAATTGGACATATTAATTTTTCCGTTCCATATAGATTATAGGCCAGAGCATCTACCGTAGGTACTTTGATAATGGGTATATCAAGTACGAACCCTAACCCTTTTGCAGTGGAAGAACCGATGCGAAGCCCGGTAAAAGAACCGGGTCCTCCTGCTACCGCTATTGCATCCAATTCCTTTAATTCCATTCCAACCTGTTTTATTAACTCATCAAGCATTGGCAGCAACGTTTGTGAATGGGTCTTTTTATTATTAATTGTAAACTCACCCAGTACTTTTTCCTCATTTACAAGTGCTACAGATGCCACCAGACCTGAGCTGTCTAATGCAAGGAGCTTCATATCCTGCCCTCCTCTAGATTATTAATCTGTATTATTCTATAGTCAAAGCCTTTATCAAGCTCTTTTTTAATGGTTATCTCTACCGGCTTGTCCGGCAGGAGCTCCTTTATCAGATTCGACCACTCTATAAGACAAACTCCCTCACCAAAAAAGTAATCTTCATAACCAATTTCATACATTTCTTCTATATCTTCAATCCGGTAGACATCGAAATGATAAAAGGGATATCTTCCTTCTTCATATTCTTGTACTATGGTAAAGGTTGGACTGCTTACAGTCTCCTCAATGCCCAGGCCTTTTGCAAATCCTTGCGTAAATACAGTCTTGCCGGTTCCAAGGTCACCGGATAGACAATAGATATCTCCTGCTTTGGCATTTTCTCCAAGCCTTTTGCCAAGCTGAAAGGTTTCTTCCCTGTTATGGCTCTCTATAATCATGCTTTTTCTCTCTTTACTCTATTCTCTCTAATTGTGAATGCTTCTATGTGCAATTATAGCAGATTGAGCTGAAATTACAAGGGTTCTCCCTTTTTAAGAAGCAGGTCATCCTTTTAGTCTTCTTAGCATCAGCTTCGCAAGTTCAGACAGTACAATAACACTTAAGGTAACTCCGAAAATTTTCATCCACATAACAAATGTTAGCGGTATAGTGCCAAAGAATGCTCCTGCAAACTGTATAATAAGAATCTGCAATACAAAGGTAATGGTAATTACTAAAAGCATAATCCGGTTTTTTAACAAGTGCTTAAAGATACTTACTGTATGCAGTTCACGACAGTTAAAGGAATTAAATAATTGAAATAAAGCAAATAAGGTAAATAAAACGGTTGTCATTTCTTCTTCGGCTGCACCTAAAAAGTTAAAGGTATATTGGCATAAAAATACTATTGAAATATAAAGACCGGTTAGTCCGATTCTTAACAGCATGGATTTGGATACTATATTATCACTTCGCTTTGTAGGCGGACGTTTCATTAAGTCATCATAAATTGGTTCAAGACCTAAGGTAAGGGCCGGTGGTCCATCCATGATAATATTAATCCATAAGAGCTGTAAAGCAGTAAAAGGTGCTTTCAGTCCAAGCAGTATGGATATAAAAACTACAATTACGGAGGAAACGTTTACTGTCAGCTGAAACTGTATAAAACGCTTAAAATTTTCATAGATTCCACGTCCCCAGGCTATGGCTTTTACAATAGTTGAAAAGGAGTCATTTAAAAGTACGATATCACTGGCTTCCTTAGATACTTCCGTACCGGATATCCCCATAGCGATACCAACGTCTGCATTCTTAAGTGCCGGTGCATCATTAATTCCATCACCGGTAACCGCAACTACATTGCCCTGAGATTTTAACAATTTTACGACTCTCATTTTAATTGTGGGTGTACTTCTTGCAATTACACTAATGCTAGGAAGCTTCTTTAACAGTTCTTCATCACTTAAATCTGCTATCTCCTTAGCTTCTACCGCTATATGTTCATTGTTTAATATGTGGAGCTCATTGGCAATCGCAGTGGCAGTAACAATATTGTCACCGGTTAATATCTTAAGGTCGATACCGGCAAGACGGCAGTTTTTAACTGCTTCATATACATCCTTGCGCAAAGGGTCAGCTATAGCAACAAAGCCATCAAATACCATGTCATGTTCCATAGTGGAATGCTGTTCTTCTTCCTCATAGTCAAGCATTGTATCCAGTTCTTTATGTGCAAAGGCAATTACCCTCATTGCTTTTTCCTGGGCTTTTGTTATATACTGTTCGATTTCTTTCTTTTGGTCAGCCTGGATATTACACATTTCAAAAACACACTCAGGACTTCCCTTAACATAAGAAATAATCTTCCCATCCACTTTACTAATAGTTGTCATATGTTTTAATTCTGATGAAAAAGGAAAAGCATATAAAACATCATGGTCTGACCGTTCATCCTTATAGGTTTTCAGACTTCTCCTTCTTGCTTCCGACTGCTCATAAAAATTTAACATGGCACATTCCGTGGGATTTCCGATAAAGGTACCATCCTGAGAAATATCAGCAGTCGTGTTAAGACAGACATTATGAACAATCCAGTCACAGAGTAAATCTGTAGGATGTTCATGCCATTTCCTGTCATAATAGGCAGATACCTTCATTTTGTTCTCAGTCAGGGTACCTGTTTTATCTGAGCAGATCACATTAATGCAGCCAACGGTTTCTGAGGCTATCATCTTTTTTACCAGCGCATTCTGATGAGACAATTTTATTATGTTAATCGAAAGAGACACGGCTACGATTGTTGGAAGTCCTTCTGGTACGGCTGCAACAATCAGAACAATACTGGTTACAAATGCTTCTAATACATTCTCTAATACCAAACGGTCTGCCAAGGCAAAAGAAATTATTTCGGATACAAAAACAATTGCCGCTGCTATTATCCCAAGAATGGTTATAGTCTTACCCAGTCTTGCCAGCTTCTCCTGTAAAGGAGTGGAAGATTTCTCAGTTTTGGTAAGTTCTTTGGCAATTTTGCCAAATTCAGTGTTATCACCTACTGCTGTTACAACTGCCCTACCGTATCCGCTTGTGATATAATTACCAGAATAAAGCATGTTGCCACGGTCTGCAAGGGGCGTTTTTTCATCCGCAAAAATGAGTTCAGCATCCTTTTTTGCTGGTACACTCTCACCGGTTAACATGGATTCATCGACTGCAAGACCTACACTTTCAATTAACCGCCCATCTGCCGGAATCTTATCTCCGGTTGATAGAAGTACGATATCGCCAACTACAATATCTTTTTGTCCTACCATTACAGTATCGCCGTTTCTCAGTACCTTTATTTGGGTATCCTCACTTATTTTTGACAGGGCTTCAAAGGCCTTGGCACTCTTTCCTTCCATGACTACCGTAATAAGAACGGACAGAGAGATTGCAGCAAATATACCCACACATTCTAAGAAGTCTGCTTCTCCACCGGTAGTAGCGCGTATAATATTAACTATCAGTGCTACTACTCCTGCCATAACAAGCATTAATATCATAGGTTCACTGGCCGCTCCCAGGATACGTTTTACCAGTGATTCCGGCTTTTCTCTTGTCAGCGTATTTCTTCCGTATTTTTCCTGGTTCTGCTCAGCCTGCACAGTTGTTAGTCCTGTCACAGCATTTGAGTTAAGGCAGCTAATTAAGCTTTCTTTGTTTTCCATAAAATCCTTCAAAACAATTTCCTCCGTGTGTTTTTACTACTTTTATTCATTTAAATTACCTCGATTATAGGAGAATTATAAATAAAAAAGCTCATGTACAGCATGATAAGCTATACACGAGCATAAAAAAAGACCATGTATGGCTTATAAAAGCTATACATGAGTCTCGTTATTTAAGGCAAGCCAGACTTTTTACAGTCAGTATGTTGACTTGACACGTAATTCCTTACGCAAACTACTCCCTCACGGGTGTTTTAAATTGTCTCCTATTGTATCATGGTCATAGGATTTAGTCAAGTATCTTACGGGTATTCTTACAATCTGTTTTTAAGCATCCGATAAGTATAGTGCCCTACAAAACCTAAAAAGATACCTTTAACAATATTAAACGGTGTAATTCCATATAAAATCAAAGTAAACTTATCCTTGATTCCCGGTATCCCCTTGGCAACTGCCACTACATTATCCATACCTCCATAGAGGTTAGCATATAGCGGAATAGTAACCAAATAATTCATTATAAACCCTACGGCGGTCATGACAATGGTTGCCACTCCAAAAATCAAGAAAGGATGGTGTTTCTTCTTCATCTTTCTATAAAGAAAGGCTGCCGGTACTACATAGGCTATGCTTATGATAAAATTAGCTAACTCACCAATACCTGCTGTCTTTGTTGCGGTAATGGCTTTAATTACATTCTTAATAAGTTCAATAACAACTCCTGCCATGGGTCCAAAGTGAAAGGCACCGATAATTGCAGGTATATCACTTAGTTCCAAGCGTAGAAATCCGATAAATGGTGGTGATTCTAATAGCATCAATACATAGGATAATGCTGACAAAAGACTGATGGTTACCATAGCTTTGGTGGTGAAGAACTTCTCTCTTTTTAATGGAATATCTTGCTTTTGAAATGTACTTTGGTTTTTTTCCTTTTTTACATTCTGGACGATTTGATTCATATTCTCTCTCCTTTTTTTCTTGGAAAGGAAAATTCTTGGCTGCTCCTTAAACACAAAAAACCTCGAACATAAAATTCGAGGCGATTCATAACGTATTGTTGCATATATCTATGCAATAATATTTCTTCTCACATCCAGACTTTACTGTCGGTTTTGGAATCTCACCAAATCAACTGAAAAATTGCTACTCTGTCGTTTCTAAAATTACTTGCAACTTTTCAGGTCGCGGACTATACCGCCGGTCGGGAATCTCACCCTGCCCCGAAGAATTTCCTTCTTTATTCTTTTTACTATTTTATTGTAACTCTTAGCTAAATTGTTGTCAATATCTATTTTCTGCCTGCGAAAGCAGGATAATATGCTTTCTGGTAAGCTTATCATTTGTTTCTCCTATTCTTTAATATCAAAAAAACCCAAAACAGAAAACAACCAAAACAAGCCCCTGCACTGTCTATTAATACATCCGTAAACTGCCCCGAACGTTCAGGCACAAAGAGTTGGTGTATTTCATCGGTACAGGCGTATAAAAAGCAAATACTAAGTGTATACAGAAAAAGAACTCTGCCTCTTTTTTTATGAACTATATATAGCGGGAGCGATACTGTAATGCTTAAAAGGGCATACTCTGTAAAGTGCCCTGCCTTACGAAGGGGGGTATGTATCATTTCCTTCCATTTTAGTTCTGCCTCAGGCGTTAGGTTTAAATCCACAATTTTGTCCATGGTATTAAAAAGAGAGTCTGTCACATTAGAACTCAAACCAGAAGATTTGATACCCGTTGAAGATGAAAACCGGAATATTATAACCATCATAAAAATAGCCGGCAGCCAGACCAAAAGTAAAATTTTTTTATTCATGTATTGATTTTAATGCCACATTTATAGGCGGAAGGATTATTACTAAGTTTATTGTGGCCCCTTTCAGACTATTTTCCTTCACCCTCTGCATACTGCTGAAACTATCTTCCGTTTTTTTCAGATATTATTATTTTACTACTTATATCTTCATTTGAATACCATATATTTTTGATTTTCAGACTAATGCTTGTTTTCTCCCTACCATCATGATATAATGACTGTAAATTTTTACCATATGGAGGTTTTATGGAATTACATGAATCAGTTTTAATATCTTTATTATCTTATGCAATCCGGGCAGAGCATCCTGCTTTTAACGAGGTTAACAACATTTCCTGGGATAGATTATTTGAAGAAGCTGCTGCTCACCAGGTACATACTCTGCTCTATCCTCTAATTGCTGACTTAGGGGAAGATTCCATACCAGCCCCCCTCCTTTCCAAATGGAAACAAGAGACCAAGTCTGCTGCTGCCAGACAGTTACAACATGTTGAACAGGTAAATACTATTATAAAAGTCTTCCATAATAACAGCATTTCTGTTATTGCACTAAAGGGCCTGGTTTTAAGAAATTATTATCCAAAGCCTGAACTTCGAACGATGGGAGATGGAGATTTACTTATACATAAAGCAAATATGAAAAAAGCAAAAAAACTTCTTCAAAAGATGGGATACCGTTTAAAAGAGAATACTCCCCGCCATTTTTGTTTTTCTCATAAGTACTTTCCGCTGCTTGAAATGCATCAATGCTTAAGTGAAAAAGAAATACAGTGTATCTATCCTGACTTAACCACAGCTGTATTGAAACGCAGCGAACGGATAGAAATCAAAGGCATGGACGCTTCTATATTCACCCTATCTATAGAGGATATGTTTCTTCATTTGTTGTTGCATTTTGCTGGCCATCTAATGTCAGAGGGTATTGGCTTGCGAAGTGTATGTGATATTGTATTGTTCTTAGAAAAAGAAGGGTTGAAATTGGATATGGGTTATCTGCAGGACAAACTACTCACCTGTCGGCTTACTCATCTGGCAGCAACTTTAGTACGGTTATGTGAGAAATATTTTTCCTTAAAACTACCATGTATCTTTCCCGGTGCTGTAGAAGATTCCGACGTAGATTTACTCATGGAGGATATTCTGGATGCCGGGGTGTACGGTCGTAAGACGATGAACCGGGATATTAGCGGCAGCTTGTTAAAATACTATTCTTCTTGTAATCATGAGAAACATAATACACTAACTTTAAAACATAAGGCATTATTTTATTTCCCATGCAGTAAATGGCTACACTCCCGATACTGGTACGCCAAGAAATTCCCTCTTTTATTACCGGTAGCATGGATTCATCGAGGTCTGCGCAATTGCTTCCGGTTAAAATCTCTGTACCTTTATAAAGAGGCAGCCATTATTAGCCAGAACCGTGCTTTGCTGATTAACCGCCTAAAGCTTCGCTAACATACGTAGAACTTATTTCTGATTTTTCATATAATCTACCTTTGTTTAATTCTAAAATTCTATCGCAAAACTGCAAGAGAGTTAGACGGTGGGTTATAATAATACAGGTTATGCCTTTATACTGATTGCTAATTGCACGCAGTACCCTTTCTTCTGTCTCTGTATCCAATGCTGAGGTTGCCTCATCAAGGACGAGAATCGGTGCTTTCTTTATAAGTGCTCTTGCTATGGCTATTCTTTGTGCCTGTCCCTCTGAAAGCCCTATTCCTCTCTCTCCTATTATGGTATCTATTCCTTTCTCCAGCTTACTTATAAAGTCCATGGCGTCTGCCGTCTTTAAAACCATTAGCATTTCAGCTTTCGTAGCGTCCGGATCACCTATCCTGAGATTTTCAGCAATGCTGCCGGAAAACAAGGTGTTTCCCTGGGGGACATAGGCAATCAGATTACGCAGGGAAGCCTCCGTCTGCCATACCTCCTGCCTGTATTGAATAAACATCTTACCTTTTTGGGGTTCTATTAACTGCATGAGAATATGAATTAAGGTAGTCTTGCCTTCTCCTGAGGCTCCAATTAGCCCAATCACCTCCCCTTTTTGAATCTGAAAGAAAAGTTCTTGTAAGACAGGCGCTTCATATTTGTAACTAAAGTGAATTCCTTCCAGATGAATCGAAGAAAAATCTAATTTAACCTCTTTCAAATACTGTTTTTCACTTTCTTCTCCTTCCAGCTTAAGAAGACGCCTGGCAGAAGAAAAAGTGCTCATGGCCTGCGGCAATGTTCCTGCCAGTTCCATAAAAGGGCTTTGCACCTGAGCCACCAACTGTATAAACACTGTTAAGGTACCAAAACTTATGAGTCCCTTATATAGTTTATAAGCTCCCCATCCAAAAACCAACAAATAGCAAATCCAAAAACCTCCGGTTACCAATGTGCTTGTTATCTGTGATGCCAGGCTTTTTTTTAATACCAGCTTCTTCTTGGTTTCCTGAAGCCTTGAAAGATTCTGCTCCATAGCTTCCTCCCTGCAAAAGGTTTTTTGAATGAGAATATGTTCAAGACTTTCCTGTATATAAGAACGATAGTTACTTTCTGCCTCCTGAGCTTTTTCATGTATGACTATAAACCTGCTCCCAAAGATATATCCTGCTAACATAGCCGCAGGCCCTAATAGCAATGCATAGGCTGCCATAACCGGATCATATATAAGCAGTGTGATAACAGCCGCTAACACGCCTGTTGTTAATGCTATCACTTCCGGAACAGCTCTAACCAAACCACCGGCTGCAATATTCACATCACTGGTGATACGCGTCATTAAATCCCCGGTATGATACGCTGTGTAATCTAGCCAACGCATGTGAGATAGACGATGAAACAGTTTATTTCGCATCTGGTTTGACATATTTTCCAGGGTATTCACAGATAGCATAGTGCTTATTCCTTTTAATATAATCTGCGCTACAATTACAAGCACAAAAGAAAGGCAGGCTTTTACAGCCTGCTGCCACACTCCCTCTACCGCACCGTCAATTAACGCCTTTGAAAGCACAGCTAATGCTACCCTTAACAGTGACAAAACACTTCCTATGACAATGAGTGTTATAAGAGACCAGAAATATTTCTTGACCCAGACAGATAACCAGAAAACTGTACTTAGGTTACGTTTCATATACATCCTCTCCTTCTTTTTATGCTTTGCCGTATATTACGCAATCGTCCATTGAACCGGATTAAAAATATACGTATGGGAAATGCCAGCCTCCACATAAAAACGAGTGCCTGAAGCAGTTTGTGAGTACATTCTATATATTTTTCCTCACGCCAGATGCCTTCTGCCTTTGCCGCAAACTGTTCCGGATAGATAGGACCTTCACACCACTGTTCAGCATCTCCACATAAATATATTGCCACTTTTGTCTTTTTCATTACCCTGTGAAGTACATATTGTTTGTTTTTTCGTTGTATGAGTACAATATCCCCCGATTTAATGCAAGCAAAGTCTGTGCCTGCAAGTGTAACACTATCTTTGCCTCCCCTCAAAAAGGGATACATGCTCATACCTGTCACCGTAATACGCACCCTGCCTCCGGCGTTAAGCAGTTCCTTTATAACAGGCATCATCTTCTCAATTTTTAAATATTTTATATCAGACATTGATAAACCAACTCCACTGCCTCGTTATCAGGCCTGCATCGCAACTTATATACAGGCACTAACGCTATTATATTTTCTAGATTGCATAGTGCCAAATCCATAATTTCCGGCTGATAATACGGCAAAAAACATCTGGGCAATAATCTTTTGGCGGCTTCTCTGCCATCTAAATTATGGATAGAATTTTCTACTGCCTGTTCAAGTACCACAATTGCTCTAAGAGGCACTGATTTATTTTTAAATTTCTTGGAAGAACCATTCCAAAGAGTTCCGTAAACATACGGTGTATTACCAATGATTCGCAGTGCAGGCCGATCTGCATTAATTATTCTTGCTCCCATATGCTTCTTCCACAAATTAGCCTGTGTGGTTTTTCCCATACCGGATGGTCCGCAAAAAAGAATTCCCTGCCGTTCCCACTCAATGGCTGCCGCATGCAGCACAATCCCCTGATGAAACAGAATACGGTTGCGAAACATAATTTCGCCAAAGGCTCCTGTTATGTAGTCCAAAGGTTTTTTATACTTTTTTGCAAATGTAATTAAGCACTCTTTCCATGCCTGGTCTGTTGTAAGACAGCAGACAGCCTTATTGGTATCTGCCTCTTTGATATAGAGGGTGTTTCCTCCGCACCCTTCTGTGGGTCTATGCCATCTTAAGTTCTCATCCAGTCTGGTAGTATATTCTGGCATCAAAAGCTCCTCTTGGCGAACTATAGTTACGTTAAGGTCTGCCGGATGCTGTTCCAGAGACGTAAAACAGAGTAACTTTTTATTTCTTTTCAACCGAAAATCTGCGTTTAGTTGAATACACAAACCGGCTACTTGAATTGTTTGTGTCATCCGGCATTCCTCCTTTATGTATGGTAAAACCATAGTTTTAATTTTGGGGGATATCTTTAAATGTTTTAACTACAGGAGGTACTGCCGGACCATACCCTTTTACACCTGGTACACCAGCCAAAAATCAAGGCCAAAATTACATTCATTAAGGTTGAATTAACATAGCTGTTACCGCAGGTAGCCAGCCTCTCTTCCGGCCTAAGTTCAACTATCTCAAATGTTGGCTTAACATACGTCTTTATAAAATCACCTCCTGTCTGAAATATATCTATACCATAACCTGTTTCCTTTCCCTGGCCAATTCACACAAATATTGGGAAGCCTTTTCAAAGCTTCCGGTCTCGTTATAAAGTTTTGCAGGACAAGTTGCACAATATTCCGATAGCTCACAGTTCGAACAAACTTTGCATACCGGTACCAGACTGCAAAGCTTTATCAGTTCCTTCCATGCTGTCTGAAAGCCCTTTTCAAAAGGTAAAGTACTTGGCTGGTTCATAAAGGAGCAGGGTACCATCTTCCCCTCCCAAGTTATCCAAAAGGAATTTTTTGCACTGCCACATTGAAAAGGGTCATTTATATCATACAATTGGCATGACTGCTCCTGTGTATGATTTGCAAGGGAGGTGTCCTCCGTAACATAAGCATGGGACGTATCGGTTCTTATATTATATTCTTCTATTCTTTTTTCAAGCAGGGCTGTTTCCTTTGGTGAAAGCCTTGTATTTTGGGCGGGTTTTTCTCCATCTCTTCGTGGTGATATGTAATTAACTATGCCTAGCTGCAAGCCGAATTTTTTTGTAAGCTCTGCCATGTTCTCAAAATCATCTACATTCTCTTTAATAATACTTGTTCTGACCTGTACATTTATTCCCTGAGCTAACAACAATTCAATTCCGTTTAAAGTACGGCTAAATCCTTCTGCATTACCACAGACTTTTTTGTAGGTCGCCTGAGATGCTCCATACAAGGTTACCTCTATTTGTGAAGGTCTTACTCTTCCAAGCCAGCTTGCAATCTGAGGAGTAATCAGGGTTCCATTGGTATATAAGGTTAAGTTAAAGCCCATCATAGCCAATTCTTCATAGATAACTTGAAAGTCTTTTCTTATAAAAATTTCACCGCCTGTTAGCAGGAGAAATAGCATTCCCGCATCAAAGGCCTCCTTAGCCAGCCCTATCCATTCTTTTGCAGAACGTTCTTTTTTTTCGGCCTCCTTTTGATTGAGACAATTCACATAACACATACCACAACTTAAATTGCACCGCCCTGTTAGTTCAAACTCTCCAATAAGCGGAAGCTTTTGTTCCATAGAATTTTTTACTAGACGTCCGCTTAAGGTTCCCCAAGTGGTGCTCATACCTTAAGGAATCCTTTTTCTGTTATATTACTTATGAACTCTCTTACATCTAGCCTGGCTGTTTCTTCGTCCACCTCATAACTACCAGTAAGCAGACTAATTAATTCTTTATCGTCTGTAACCTCTTGCTCCAAGCGTTTCCATAAGAGTGCGCCGCTTTCGCTTAAGCTCATCAATCCGTTAAATTCCACCACTCGCTGTCCTACCGGTACTACCACCCAAGAGTCTGCAATTTCCCTCAGTAAAAATCCCTGCTTTACTTTCATAAAAGCCTCCCTATATACTTACGAATTATTAGTCAATTGCAAAACATTCATTTTATGTGTTAGAAGTAGTCTCTGTTCAATGTAAAAGTTACGCAATTGCTTACTATGAATTATTCTCAGCCAGATTCATTTTTTTCTTTGCTATTTTATAGCTGCGTTCCTGTCTTGTTTCTTCTCCTTCTAAAGGAATGAATGCCAATGTGGTAGTTCCTAGCCAGCGTTCCACATCTTCTGCCCCACGTATTTTATCATTGGTATAATATAGAATCAGAATAACTGCGGAAGTAATAGCAATTCCAATTACTGCTCCGCTTATAATACTGCGTACTAAGTTCAAGCCTTCTGGATTTATGGGCAGATTACCATATTCTACTATGTTTATTTTTTCCATTACCATGGTATTTACCAGTTCTTTGGATGCCACAACTGCTATTGCATCTGCAAGATTCTTTGCCCTTTGAGGGTCATAATCTGTTACACTTACCTCTAATACTCTTGTACCTTCCGGATTGCTAACAGCTATCATTGCGCCAAATTCATTAATACTAAGCTTTTCACCGGACTGATAAATAACCTTTTCCAGAATAGGGCGACTTTTTAGCAGTATCATAAAATCTTGTGTTAACACAGCACTTGTCTGCAAGTCTGAATAAGTAGTCTTGTTATCGTTCTGTCTGTTAATGACATATAGCTTGGTAGTTGATGTATAAATCCGCTCAACACCAAAAAGGCCGATAAACGTAATGGCCGCGGCAGTTAAAGCACCCGCCAGAAGGATAATAAAGAGCTTTTTATATAAAATAAACAAAATCTCTTTCATATCTAATTCAACTATATCGTCTCTTCTTGCCTCTAATCTTGAATCTGCCATCCTGTATGATTCCATTTTTTCTTCCTTGGATGCTGTATATAGAATACAGTAATACAACACCTCTGCCACAATATAGGATTGAAGGAAGACAGTATGGCATCCTTTCTTTCTAATTTTCCTTGCAATCCATATGTAATATTATTCCATTTTTATTAAAAGATTATAGCTGATTCAGTGCCTTACTACAATGATATTTTTTCATCTAAGACAGTTTTTCATCTACAGTTATATTCATATTTTAACAGCAGCATTTCTGAATCCGCATACTTTTACCTCTTCTGACCTTTTTAGTGAATGTTTTTATTCCTCCTGCCAATGCTGTGATATTCAACACCTGCCTGATTCATATCACTAACTTTGTAAATATTTCTGCCGTCATACACTAATGGAGTCTGCATCCATAAGCTGTATTCTTTGGGCGTTATGGATTTTATCTGGTTCCACTCTGTAAATATAAAACATATATTAGCACTTTCTAAGGCTTCTTTCGGTGTGTGAACATAAGTTATGGTTCCATTGTCGTTCTTCCCCTCAGGATAACGTGTTCTAAAGTTCTCAGTACCTACCGGATCGTAGGCATAAATAGCAGCACCTGCTTCTAATAGTAACGGAATATTGTCAAGACTGGGAGCCTCCCGTAAGTCATCGGTTCCCGGTTTAAATGTAAGACCTAAAATTGCTGCTTTTAAGCCTTTGAATGTAATCATACGGTCGCACGCCTTATAAAACAGTCTGGTTTTCTGCTCCTTATTCACATCCACTGCCGCTTCCACTGTTTTTAATTGGTAACCATACTTTTGCGCCAGATACTTAAGGGCTTTGGTGTCCTTTGGAAAGCAGGAACCGCCATAACCTATACCTGCTTTTAAAAACATCCCTCCAATCCGGTCATCAAAAGACATTCCTTTTGCTACATCTTCTATGTCGGCATCCACAAGTTCACATAGATTCGCAATGTCGTTCATATATGATATTTTAAGTGCCAAAAAATCATTACTGGCGTACTTAATCATCTCAGCCGAGCGCCTGCTTACTGATACAATTGGCAGATTAAAATTCTGATAGATTCTTAATAAACACTCTTTTGCCCATTCACTTTCTGTACCAATAATAATTCTAGAGGCATGAAGGGTATCATGCACAGCAGTACCCTGGGCTAAAAATTCAGGATTAGAGGCAATTTCTACCTTCACATCGTGAACTAAAAAATCCTTTATAAACTGTTCTACCTTATCATTGGTACCAATGGGGACCGTGGATTTTACAACTATCAGACAATCCTGCCGTACGGTTTCAGCAATCTGCCTTGCTACCGTTGCTATGTAGGAAAGGTCCGCCGACCCATCTGTCCGCTCCGGAGTGCCTACACCTATAAAAATGGCATCTGCATACTCATATGCTTTAATATAATTCGTGGTATATTCTATTGTTCCTGCCTCGTAGTTTTTCCTCATTAATTCCTCTAAATCTGTCTCATAGATAGGTGATATTCCTGCTTTCATAAGTTCCACTTTATTAACGTCTACATCCACACAGGTTACCTTGTGGCCTTTTTCAGCGAAACACACTCCTGCTACCAGACCCACATATCCGGTACCGGCTACTGCAATATTCATCTTTATACCCATTGCCTATTGCAGGCATGCCTGCAATACTGCCACTAATAGAATCGGTTGAAAGAGATTGCTGTGTGGCTTCCTTTCTTTTACTTCCCCTCAACTTTACTCTCTTGTAAACCGGAAACGGTATAAGAACCTATGTTACTTTTTCGTTTCTTTCTTTTGTCACATAAGATATTTACCTGCTAAAACCTTCTTTGGATTATAAATAAATAGTGCTTCGGCATACTCTGTCCCATATTTTTTCTTTATAAATTGAAAACACTTTTTTATTGCCGGAGCTCTCTCCGTATCATCATGAGCATCGGTAGCCGCCACATGAACTAATCGGTACCGCAATAATTTTTTACACCGCCTTTTTTCCTCCCGTCCAAATTCTCCAAGTACTCCGCCAGTATTTATTTGCAGATAGACTCCCATATCTGTCAAATTCCGTATTTTTTCTAACTCACAAAGATTATCATATCGTTCCGCATGAGCCAGTATAGGTCGGTAACCGTTTAATATCATGTCCTGAAGTCCGTTTTTTATATATTTATATTCTGCATAAGGAGAGAATTCCACAAGAATATAGCGGCTGTCCGCAATAGTAGGTATCACTCCATCCAAAAGCATATGTACACTTTCATGACTATAATATATCTCACAGCCAAGTGTTAAGGTAAGTCCCTCGAATTCTTTAGCTGCCACCTTTATTTGGTTTAATTTCTCTATAAGTCGTATTGTGGGGTTCTCAAAAACCGTTTCTTTGTAATGAGGCGTTACAGCAATTGCCCGTATTCCTTCTTTATAAGCCAACTTAAGCATATTTATTGCTTGCTGTAAATCTTTAGCCCCGTCGTCCACTTCCGGAAGTATATGGCAATGCAGATCTATAAATCCGGTCTTATTCTTCTGTATATATTTTTTTCTGCATTTCCTCAATATCCTTTTCAAAATCAATTCCCAGAACCTCCATTCCCCGGATTCTTAAGAAAGAATACGAATCATGGGTGGGTATTCCCCGTCAGTACCAGTGCGCATTTTACTAATATAACTTTTCATAATGAAATACCCTGAAAGTCCTATCACAAGGAATATGCTCAAGACGATTGACAGTCCGGTAATAATTGCCCTGCTGTGTTTATTGTTTACTCTGGACAAGCTATTTTACCTCAATCCATACGTATTCTTTATTGGACTCAATTCCTCTTAAGTCCGTAACATATAATAATAAAACATAATTACCAGGTGTATCTATGTCGTATTCTCCGACTATGGTCAGGTTACTTATAAGCTCTTTTCTGGATTGACCTCTATCTAGGATTTCACTAATTAAAGAAGCCGGCTCAAAAGAAGTACCTATCGGTAAGAGAATCTGGTTTGTTGACAGCGTAATCTTAGGAGGTACTTCCTCCTCTTCGGTCTGCCTTGCCTCATAAGGAATCAATATCTCTTTTTTTGAAATATTATTGCTTTTATCCTTTGCCACATAGGTAACCTTAGCCGTAATATTATCAATCATGGGCAATATGTCTTCGATTATGACAGCGTTTGTTACATCTCCGTCCCTATCGTCAATGGCGGTAACCGATTTAAGCAGTTCCTGCGGATCTTTCCCTTCACAATAAACCACATCTGAACTAATCACCTCTATAACCGGACCCATCCTATCCTCTGAAACAGATAATAAAATAAAGATTCCAGTTAAAATTACAGTAAAGATACTGGCAAGCAGTATGAATTTTCTCATAATGATACCCCTTGCATACCGCAACCACTATGCGGTATCACCACAATAAAATAAATCAAACTATGGCCTTCCTTTCCTAATATTAAAACCTTTCCGTACTACATGATTTATTTTGTACCCGTTAGAATCAATGACCTGTCTTCTTACTTCCTTAAGTTCCATAATATTTGCCATAGTATTTATTGTATTGTTTTCCGTAGTAATTCCTCTGTTTTAGACCAACTTTATTTAAGATGACCCCTAGTACATGACAAGTCCCCTTCTTAAGTTGCTTTAGTACCTTCTGGGCAAGTTTATAACTGATGCTATTGGACTGGATAACCAATATGGTTCCATCACAGGCTTCTGCAATTGTAGCACTATCAATTACAATTCCAAGGGGAGGCGTATCTATTATGATATAGTCATACTGCTCTCTTTGTTTGCAGATTAACTCTTGAAAAGATGGTTTAGTGATTAAATCCAGTGGATTCGGGGGGGTTGGACCTGCAAATATAATATCAAGATTATCAAGATTGCTTTGATACAATACCTCCTCTAATGTATTGATGCCGGAAAGATACTGGGATAGCCCAAGTACGCCTTTATCAATTTTTAATCGACCCGCCAGTACAGACTTGCGCAAATCAGCATCTAAGAACAATACCTTCCTTCCGCTCTCAGCTAAGGAATTGGCCAAACGAAAAGATACCAGACTTTTTCCCTCATTGGGAGTACAGCTTGTAATACAAATGGTCTTTATATCTTTTCCGCAAAATTGTATATTGGTGCGCAGGGTATTATAAGCTTCCGTACTTCTGTAATTCATATCTTCTAATTTCTCAATCTTAATAGATTGCATTATTGTTTCCTCCCCTGTAGCCTTTTTTATATGCTTTTTTAAGCTCTGCTTTGACTTTTTTAGAATTCAATATCCCATTCTCTTCCGGGATTGTTCCAAGTATAGTTAAGCCCAGATGTTTTTCTACATCCTCACCAGTCCTTATAGTGTCATCCAGAAAATAAAAAAATAATATAAAGAAGGTTGCAACCAGCCCTCCGGCTGCTCCACCTAAAAACATGTTTTTTTGTAAACTTGGAGATACCGCTCCAACAGGTATGTTGCCGCTCTCCACGATATTAGCCTTTTCTATTTCCATGATAGCAGCCATACGTTCCGCCGATATGAAGCAGATTGCATCCGCTATTTTTTTTGCAGTATAAGGATCTGGATAATTCACGGCAACCTCCAGGATTCTTGTATCTAAAGGTGTCGTTACCGTTATGTGAGATACCAATTCCTCATGGGTAGTAGCTAGCCCTAAATCCGATATAACCTGTTCTGTTACCGGTCTGCTCTTAACCAGTATCTGAAAATCCTTAGTCAACTGAGTTCCGGTCTGTAAGTCCGAATAACTGGTTGTCTTCTTTTCATCCTGTCTGTTTATTACATATAGACTGGCTGTGGACTGGTACATGGGACGAATCCTTGCTTTTGTATATATTCCAGCACTCAGTGCACAGAGAATACAGGAAAATACAATAATCCACACCCGTCCCAAAAGAATATAAAATAATTCCTTAAAGTCGAGTTCGATTATCTCATGACTATTTTTCTCCATTGGTCTGCTTACCTTTCAAATATATTCATGATTCTTCTATTATTTTCAGATTTGCTGTGTTTTAGTTTCACAGCTATTTTGAACCTTTTCCAAAAAAAACTACCCATATGGTTTTTAAGATAATTTTTAAGTCTATAAATATATTCCAGTTATCAATATATTCCAGGTCCAGCTTTACTACTTCTTCAAAATCCGTTATGTTACTCCGTCCGCTGACCTGCCACAAACCAGTTAACCCGGATTTTAATGTCAGCCTTCTCCTATGTCGGTTTTTATACTGCAAAAATTCATCTTCCGTTGGCGGCCTTGTTCCTACTAAGCTCATGTCTCCCTTTAGGATATTAATAAACTGAGGAAACTCATCCAAACTGGTTTTTCTTAAAAAGCTTCCAACCTTAGTTATCCGGGGATCATTGGTAATCTTAAACATATACCCACTCATTTCATTTTGTGCAAGCAATTCTTTTTTTCTTGCTTCTGCGTCCATATACATGGAGCGGAATTTATAGATCCGAAACCTCCTTCCGTTCTTACCTACCCTAACCTGTGAAAAAAATACAGGCCCTGGGGATTCTATCATAATTGCTGGTGCAATAAAAACCGTAAGTACTGCTGTTATCAAACAACCCACTAAGCCCGCTGTAATATCTAAGAATCTCTTCAGCCTTAGCTGTCTTTCATTAAAAAGTTTGGAGCTAAAGGTTAAAACATGATATCCTCCCAATTCCTGAAATTTTTTTTCATGTATTTTTAATCCAAAGGTATTAATACTTAAATTAACGGTTATGCCCATATTTTCAAACTCTAGTATGATTTCCTCCAGCTTCATAGGTATACTGTAGGAATTCGGCAAATGTATCAGTACACTATCTAATGTTTGATTCTTTGCTGTTTCAAACATGGTATCTATGTCTCCCTTTACTTCAACTCCTTCTATTATTTCTCCTGCTCGGTTATCATCTAATAAAGTGAGGCAAGTTATTTGGTGTTCCCAGTCATATTCTTTTTGCATATTCAACAGCAGCTCTTTAACCTGGTCTGTAGTGGTCAGAATCATTAGTTTTTTACTGGCAGAGCTTTTCTTGTATATGGATAATAGTAATATTTTAAAATACTGTCTGGCTATGTAAGTAATTAAAATATTCATCAGAAAGAAACTTATAAAAAATATTCTTGAATAGAATAATCCCTCTTGAAAAATAAAGAGTACCAACGTAAAAGACATTGCAAAGATGCCGTTTATTTTACAGACTGCCTTAAACTCTTCCCAAAATCCTCTTTTAAAAACCAGACTATACGTATCATAAACATAGTAAATAGCTACATACAAAATTAAGAGAAAGGCGGATGCAAATCCATAAAGACTACCAGTCCAATCTCCTATGATACCTCCAAACCGTATCCAAGCTGAAAAAATGAAAGATATTATAATGCAGGAAAGGTCTGTAAGCAGCAAATACAAATTAGGCATATCCTTCTTTTTTCTGTACATCAAAGGTCACATCCTTCATATATAGTTGATTTTTTTTAGCAAGGAGAATGCAAATTGCAAACAGCATCAATAGAAAAATAAGAATACATAATAAGACTTTTAGCTGGAGCTGTTCCTGACCTGTTGTTTCCTTATCCTGATAAAGTAGACTGCCTTTTATGTCTGTAATTTTTACTACTTGACCGGAATAGTCGGCATAAAGCTTAAGTCCGCAGGTTTTATAGATATCTGCAAGTAAATGAATCCCCAGCTCTCTCCCCTCTAAGGACATCGCGTTTAAATCTGTTTTATCTTCCATTTCCAGTAAGTTCATCAGCTGTAACAACTTTTCTGATAGTTTGACAGAGGCCTCAGCCGTTAGATACATATCCTGCTGCTGTAAATAATTCTTCAAATAATTATTATATGTAAATTCACTGTTATCCTTTCCTCCAGTCAGGTTTATCTTATCGATTAGTTTTACTACCTCCTCTTTGGAGATATTGGCTTTATCTAAAGTGTTTTGTGTACCTGATGACATTGCAGTAACAGCTATTGTTTCATTCGTAACTTTTCTTTCTACCATAAAGAATATTCCGGTTAATAAAAATAACACACTTAGAGTTATTCGGAATATAGCTTCTTTCTCCCGCATTGATGTATCCTCCTAATATACTCTTATCAACATGCTGCCGTTACCACCACACACCAGCTCCTATTGCAAGCTATTTCTTTCTTAAAGTTACGTATCATAAAGATGTTAAGATTATAAATCAACATCCATTTTTTAACAATAACGATTGTTTAATTTTTACATGTTTTCATCGCAGGAAACCGCAGTAAATGCCAGTCTTTCACAGCTTCTGGCATCTAGTAACAATTTTCCAGCAGTTATAACAAAACTCCTGAAGAAAAAAGAGCCGTTGTACGCTACAACAGCTCTTTCAATCTTTATATTAAACTATCATGGTTAATTGAATTCTCTTCTTTGAAACATCCACACTCATTACTTTAACTTCCACAATATCACCAACACTGACAACCTCTAAAGGATGTTTTACAAACTTTTTATTTGTTAACTGGGAGATGTGGACAAGACCGTCTTGATGAACCCCGATATCAACAAACGCACCAAAATCGATAACATTTCTTACCGTTCCTTTTAATATCATGCCTTCGGTTAGGTCCTTCATCTCTAAAACATCGGTTCGAAGTATAGGTTTGGGCATCTCATCTCTGGGGTCTCTGCCCGGTTTCTCTAATTCTTTAACCATATCTTCTAAGGTAATAACACCAATGCCAAGTTTAACTGCCATAGCTTCCTTATCTTTAATAAGCTTACTTAATGTGGTTAACTTACTTGCTCTAATATCCTCCGGTGTAAAAGAGAGGCTTTTTAGTAATCCCAATGCAGCTTCATAGGATTCCGGATGGACACTGGTTGCATCCAGAGGATTATCCCCCTCCTGGATTCTCATAAAGCCTGCTGACTGTTCAAACGCTTTCGGTCCTAACTTTGCTACCTTAAGCAACTGTCTGCGGTTTGTAAACCTGCCGTTTTCTTCCCGGTAGGCCACAATGTTTTTAGCTATGACTTTGCTGATACCTGATATATATTCTAGAAGAGAGGCCGAGGCTGTATTTAAGTCCACACCGACCTTATTCACAGAGTCTTCTACTACTCCTGTTAAAGCCTCCGAAAGTTTCTTCTGGTTCATATCATGTTGGTATTGCCCTACACCGATGGATTTGGGATCAATTTTAACCAGTTCTGCCAGAGGGTCTTGAAGTCTTCTGGCAATGGATACTGCACTTCTTTGCCCTACATCAAAATTAGGAAATTCTTCTGTTGCTAATTTACTTGCGGAATATACGGAAGCTCCTGCTTCATTTACAATAATATATTGTACCTTGCTGTCAATCTCTTTAAGCATCTCAACAATTATCATTTCAGATTCTCTGGAGGCGGTTCCATTCCCTACTGATATTAAGGTAATCCCGTACTTTTTAATAAAACCTCTGACGACTTTCTTAGCCTCTTCTATCTTATTCTGAGGTGCAGTAGGATATATGACAACCGTGTCCAATACCTTACCTGTCGGATCAACCACTGCAAGCTTACAACCGGTACGAAATGCCGGATCCCAGCCTAGTACTACTTGTCCTACAATTGGGGGCTGCATAAGAAGCTGTTCTAAGTTCTTTCCAAATACTTTAATTGCTCCATCCTCAGCCTTCTCCGTCAGCTCATTTCTGATTTCACGCTCAATGGCAGGTGCTATCAGCCTTTTGTAGCTGTCCTCTGCCACTGCCTTTAACAAATGGCTGGTATAAGGATTATTATTAACAATAATTTTTGAATTAAGAAAGGTTAAAATTCTCTCCTCGGGAGCAGTAATCTTGACCGTTAATACCTTTTCATTTTCTCCTCTATTTAAAGCTAGAATCCGATGCCCTGCCAATTTTGTAAGCTTTTCTTCAAACTGGTAATACATCTCATAAACACTTTCCTGTTTCTCATCCTTTGCCGTGCTTACAATGGTACCCTCTAAAAAGGTCTGTTTTCTAATATAGATTCGGTAGTCTGCTTCATCAGAAATATTTTCAGCCAGAATATCCATAGCTCCGGCGATGGCTTCTTCTACGGTTTCAACTTCTTTTGCCGGATCAATAAAGGCTTGCGCCTCTTCCTCTACTGGATGGTTAAGCATTTGCAAAAGTATTAGATTGGCTAACGGCTCCAGCCCCTTTTCCTTTGCAATGGTTGCTCTGGTTCTTCTCTTTGGCCGGTATGGTCTGTATAAATCCTCTACTACTACTAAAGTAGTCGCTGCTACTATCTGTTTTTTCAAATCCTCTGTTAATTTTCCCTGTTCTTCAATGCTTGCCAGTACACTTGTCTTTTTATCCTCTAAATTACGCAGATAAAGCAGTCTGTCATATAAATCACGTAATACCTCATCATTTAAGGAACCAGTAACTTCCTTACGGTATCTTGCTATAAAGGGTATGGTATTACCTTCATCAATTAATTTTACTGCTGCCTCTGCCTGATGCAGCTTTATTCCAAGCTCTTCCCCTAATTGTTTTATAATATCCATGATATGGTATCCTTTCTATTCTTATTAATCCTAGGCAACCCCCAAACTCTTTGATTATAAACAATACGTTTTACAGCTGTCTTCTTATTAGAATTTACTTTATTATATCCACTTACAAATATCCCTGCTGTTCATGATAACACCGAAAAAGTCTAAAATCAAGTGGTGCGGTAGAAGTAAACCTTAACAGCTTACAGAAAGTGAAGTTTGTACTCTGGTATGTTTTATCCACAATTATCCATTAGATAATACTCTATACGATAAAAAAGCTATGCTACTGTATTATTACTACAGAGCATAGCCATAATTTAGATTTAGTGACTTGTGATATTTTCACCGTCCATTACTTTCATTCCAAAAGGGAGTAAAATACCGCCAGCAAGATTACCAATTGCTATTACGATTATGTAAAGAAGTGCTTTCATTCCCCATGCATCTGCCATGGAAAAATAAAACAAATCAGCAATACTATGCTCGTAACCAGACAAGATAAATACCATAATAGGCAAGATTAAGGCTAAATGCTTTCCAACGCTGTCCTTTATGGTCTGAAAGCCTATAACCGCTATACACATCATAACACCACATAAGATAGCCATAATAAAGGTACTTACGATAGTATCTGATAATTTCATCCCAACCATCTCTTGTGTATGCTCGATTAGTTTGGCCTGTTTTGTATGCCTTAACAGATATCCCATTCCTACTGTTCCTACTGCATTGCCAAGGAATACAATGGCTACTGTCTTTAGAAAAGCCGGCTTTTCATTTGGTATATAGCAGACCTTTCCTGTGTAAAGATTTAACCCGAAGGTATAGATTGTAAATAGACCTATGGAAAATAGGAATGCTCCTGCAATATGGTTTTCCAAGGTCAGATAAATCACTCCACCCATGCTGATGGCGATTCCGGCCATAATGGCCTTAATAAATGTCTTCATCTTATTCTGTCCTTTATTTGTATTCTCTTTGGAAAATACTTAGACTTTTTTTGATAAAATCCGTTCTTTTTCAAACACGACACATTATACCACACGGTCTATAAAAGTGATATATGATTTTGATATTTACCAAAATATTATTAAATATATACAATTTTACCCTAAAAAGCAATTCAATTTCTGTGATATTAAAAACTCATGCCAAAAGCGTCCTATCCTTTTACTGTGTAAGAGATTTACATGTATATAAAATAAGAGAAGTCCCACATCTTTTCTGAAGCATACTTCAGATGACATGGGACAAAACTCTATTTTTCTGGTAATTTATTATAAGCCTTACTAATTTAACTGTTTCTGAAAGAATTTATTATGAACAGCCTGAACCGCCTTATCTACAAAGTCTTCTTCAATTAATACCGTCAACCTTATCTCAGAAGTAGATATTGACTTTATATTTATACCTGCTTCATAAAGGGCTTCAAACATCTTAGCTGCCACTCCGGTGTTCGACATCATGCCTAATCCCACAATAGATACCTTGGCGACTTCTCTCTCAACAAAAATCTCATCACATTTTAAGCTTTCATTCCTGTGATGATTCAGAACATCCACAGTCTCTGCTACACTATCTTCTGCTACAGTAAAACTAATATCCTTTGCACCGCCACTCCCCGCAGACTGTAATATGATATCAGCGTTGATATTGTGTTCAGACAGATGGTGAAATAGCTTAAAAGCTACTCCCGGCTCATCATTAAGGCCAATCAATGCAATACGGGCTGTATTTTTATCACCAGTCACACCACTGATAAGCATTTTCTCCATCTTCACGTCCTCCTTTACTCTTGTACCTTCTGTTTGGTTTAGGCTGGACCTTACCACCAGCTGAACTCCAAACTTTTTAGCCATTTCTACGGAACGGTTATGAAGGACACCTGCACCTAAGGACGCCAGTTCTAACATTTCATCATATGTGATTTCATCCAGCTTCTCTGCTTCTCCAACAATTCTTGGGTCAGCTGTAAATACACCATCCACATCTGTGAATATCTCACAAGTATCTGCCTTTAGTACTGCTGCCAAAGCTACTGCCGTTGTATCAGAACCACCACGCCCCAGGGTTGTGTAATCACCATATTGATTGACTCCCTGAAATCCAGTGATAATAACTATCTTTTTATTAGCCAGTTCATTCTTTATTCTTTCTGTATCAATTCGTTTCAGTCTTGCATTTCCATAGACAGCTGTGGTATGCATTACAACTTGAAAAGCATTTAAAGAGATTGCAGGTACTCCCATGGAATCAAGAGCAATCGCCATCAGTGAAGCAGATATCTGCTCTCCTGTGGTTAGCAGCATGTCAATTTCACGCTTTTGTGCATTAGGGTTAATCTCTTTTGCCTGAGCCAGTAATACATCCGTCTGTTTTCCCATGGCAGAGAGAACAACCACTACATCATTTCCCTTTTTATAATCCTCCATGCATCTTCTGGCAACGTTAAATATTCTTTCCTTATCAGCTACTGATGTCCCGCCGAATTTTTTAACAATAAGCATAAGCTGCCTCCTATTTTCGTACTGACACCCATTGGGGAATACTCCTCTCTCGTAATGAGTTACAGAAGGCCGTTATGAAATGATATCATCTTCAAAAAGCTTATGTATCATCTCATATCCATTCTGAACAAACTTTCCGCTTTTTGCGGCTTCAGCTTCATTGTAGCTTTTAGAACCCGCTGCATCCTTGGTACTGTCATAGAGCAGATATGGTACAGGGTCACTGGTATGGGTGCGGCAATGTATGGGTGTTGGATGATCTGGCATAATTAACATACGATAGTCAGCACCGTATGCCTCCATCTCTTCCTTTACAACTCGTATAACCCTGCTATCTAAATACTCTATTGCTTTTATTTTATTCGGGATACTGCCTTGGTGTCCCATCTCATCCGGAGCTTCTACATGAATATACACAAAATCAAACTTGTTCTCCATTAATTCTGTTACAGCTGCCTTTGCTTTACCTTCATAATTTGTATGAAGGGTTCCGTCAGCTCCTTCTACTTCAACAACTTTCATAGAGGCACCGACTGCAATTCCCTTTAATAAATCAACAGCAGATATCATTGCACCCTTTTTTTGAAACTCTTTTTCAAAGGAGGTAAGTGCCGGCTTGGTTCCTGCACCCCAGAACCAGATAGAATTGGCTTTATTTAAACCTTTTTTCGCTCTTTCTACGTTTAGAGGATGATTATTTAGAATATCATAACTTTTCATCATCATACTTTTTAAATATGCATCTTCTGGCAAATAAGTGCCTATCACCTTTCCTAAAATATCATGGGGGGGCACCAACTCTACAACCTGTCCATTATCCCAAATGGTTAGATGTCGATAGCTGGTACCTAAGTAGTATTTATATATATCATTTTCAAGTTCTTTTTTTATAGCTTCCAATAACACTGCCGCATCCTCTGTGGATATCTCACTGGCGCTATGGTCGAGGATGTTTTTTTCCTCATAAGGAAGCGTATCATCGGAAAGAGTAACTATATTACATCTTAGGGCAATGTCGGTTTCTTTTAGAGCTACACCAATACTTAATGCTTCAAGTGGTGACCTTCCAGTATAATACAAACGGGGATTATAACCTAACACGGATAAGTTAGCCGTATCACTGCCAGGTTTCATCCCCTTAGGAATAGTACTGCAAAGACCAATTTCTGATTTTTTTGAAAGTTCATCCATAGTAGGTGTTACTGCATATGCAAGGGGTGTTTTATCGCCAAGCTCATGAATCGGCTCATCTGCCATTCCGTCTCCAAGAACAATAATATACTTCATGTTTAACCTCATTTCTGCGCTCCTTTTTGCGCATTTTAGATAATTGAGAATCTCATTGTGTGAGGAAGCAGGTAAAGTAACCAAAATAAGGGTGACTTGGACAATCATCCCAACCTGTTTTGGTTATTTGACTGTTTCATCCCATAAATTAACTTCCCAATTACCTAACTCAAATGTTATTAGAAATTAACTCTTATCATACTTACAATATTCTTAAATTTCTCAGCCTTCTGCTGATAAGTTTCCTCACTCATGGGCATGGTAATAAAAGCATATTCTTCTTTCATATCTGGAACAGCAATCACATCTACCTGACCAAACTCCATTGCAATCTGCTCCTTTGTCTTTTCATCATTGGCAGCTACTCTAACAAAAAACCGATGGGTTGCACGTTTAATATCAGAAAGCTCCAGCTTTTTGCTGCTCCATAAGGTCATGATATTCGTACCAATATGCTTTGCAGCATCTACCACATCTGCTACTACTGCACTTGCTGTAGGTAGCTTACCGGCACCACTTCCATAAAACATGACGTCTCCGATTACATTACCTCTGACAAAAATGCCGTTAAATACATCATTTACACTAAATAACGGATGACTTGGTTTTATTAACATAGGCGCTACCATGGCATATACATGATCTTGTTCTTTTTTGCTGCTTCCAAGAAGTTTTATACTGGCTCCCATAGCTTTTGCATATTTGATATCCGCTTCTGTTATCTTTGTAATTCCTTCAGTATATATATCTTCAAAATCCACTTGCATTCCGAACGCAAGTGATGATAGTATGGCTATCTTTCTACAGGCGTCATATCCTTCAATATCTGCCTGTGGGTTACGTTCCGCATATCCCATAGCTTGGGCTTCCTTTAATACGGAATTAAAATCTGAACCCTCATTACTCATCTTTGTAAGAATATAATTGGTAGTACCATTTAAAATACCTGTTATTTCTTCTATCTCATCTGCCGTTAAAGACTGGTTAAGAGGTCTGATAATTGGAATACCCCCTCCAACACTGGCTTCAAATAAAAAGTTGACATTCATCTGTTTTGAAAGTTTTAATAACTCTGCACCATGTTTTGCCACCAATTCTTTATTAGAAGTACAAACACTTTTTCCCTTTAAAATTGCTTCTTTTACAAAGGTATAAGCAGGTTCTACACCGCCCATAACCTCGACAATAATACCTACTTCCGGATCATTTACGATGGTCTCATAGTTATGCACAATTTTATCCTGTATTGGGTCTCCCGGAAAATCCCGTAAATCTAGTACATATTTCACTTGTATTTCATGCCCGCAGCGTTTGTTAATACTATCTCCATTTACATTAAGCACTTCTACTACACCGGAACCTACCGTACCATAACCTAAAACTGCTATATTTACCATATTTTACACCCTGCATAATACATCTTCTATTGATGTATTACTGCCACAATCATAAACGGTTGAAAGAACTTGTCAGTGGCTTCCTTTCTATATTTATATTTTCTTACAACCCTCGTAATACTGCTCTTTCCCTATTCCCTTGCCAATATTTTTATATAGTGAATGCCTTCTAATGCCTCTATTTCATCAAAAATAACGGCTGTATCAATTATTTGACTCGGAATCTCAATACTAAGCGTTAGAGATGCAATACCATTTACCGGAATACTCTGATGAATAGTCAGTATATTTGCCTCATTTTTTGCAACACAATTCAATACACAGGATAAGAGTCCTGGTTTATCATCTACCTGAAGCATAAACGTAATTGTCTTTCCTCTAGCATTCTCATGGAATGGAAAAATATCATCTTTATACTTATAAAAGGAACTTCTGCTGATACCTACCATATCCGCAGCATCCTGTACAGTTAAAACCTTCTCTGAATCTAATAATCTCTTGGCTTCCACTACTTTAAGCAGGACTTCCGGAACCGCCTTTTTTTTTACAATGAAATATTTACCTTCATCCATACCTGCTCTCCTTTACTGCTTTTGTTACATTTTTACACAAAATATGTCTTCCTTATATGTATGTATACGAAATACACATGTCTTTCTCAGGAAGATATCTTAACACAAATCTCTTGGAAATGCAACACCTTTTTGAATAAATTATCAATATTAAGACAAAATATGCAAAAAAGAGATTGTCCCATTTCTTTAGACAATCTCTTAAAATTTGCCTTCACCATTATAGAAATTATATCCTCAATACAGTCAGATTATTGTTCCTGCATGATAGCTTCTATATTCTCTTGTTCCTGTGAAGATAATATTCCGTTATGATTCAGCAGTAATATCATTCTGCCATTTACATTCGCAACGCACTGTATATAAGCTGTATTAACACTCTTTACAATAGCAGGCGTTTCACTTAAAGATTCAGCAGGTATTTCTATGATTTCTTTTACTGCATCCACTTCATAAGCCATTAAAATATCGTTGGATTTTGTAATAATTAACTTTGTATTATCATCCGCTGATTTTTCTGATAAACCAAATTTTTTACGCAAGGAATAAACCGGGATGACATCGCCGCGCAGATTCATTATTCCTCTGATATAGGTTGGTGCATTAGGCACATGAACTAAGTCTGTGTATTTTTCAATTGCATTCACTAACATGATATCTAATCCGAATTCTTCTTCACCTAATGTAAAAATAACTTGTTTGGTCTGCTCTTTCGTAAAATTCTTTTGTGTCTCCATTTTAAACTCCCATCTGTGTGCATTAGCACACCTATAAATCCGGATGTTGAAAATGATCTTTTTCAACCTAAACTCCCATCTGTGTGCATTAGCACACGCATAAATCCGGATGTTGAAAATGATCTTTTTTCAACCTAACTATATCCTTCTTTATTCCTATGTCTTAATTTGGTTATCAGTCCGTAACTCTAACACTATTCCACTTTAAATATGCATTAATAAAAGGATCCAAATTCCCGTCTAATACACTAGTTGTATTACCGGATTCAAAGCTAGTACGATGGTCTTTAACCATGGTATATGGCTGCATAACATAAGAACGTATTTGGCTTCCCCATCCGATTTCTTTCATCTCACCACGAATTCCAGATTCCTTTTCCTGGTTTTCTTGTTGTTTTAACAGATAGAGTTTTGCCTTTAACATCTGCATCGCTTTATCTTTATTCTGAAATTGGGAACGCTCATTCTGACATTGCACAACAATACCTGAAGGTATGTGGGTAATTCGAATAGCTGAGGAGGTCTTATTAACATGCTGTCCTCCAGCGCCACTTGACCGGTAGGTATCAATCCTTAAATCTCCTTCGTCAATTTCAATACCCATATCTTCTTCAATATCCGGCATAACATCACAGGATACAAATGAAGTTTGTCTCTTTCCTGCTGCATTGAAAGGAGAAATACGAACCAGACGGTGTACCCCTCTTTCAGACTTTAAGTGACCATATGCATTCAGACCGTTAATCTGTAAAGTGACTGATTTTAACCCAGCTTCTTCACCATCCAGAAAATCGAGTATTTCAGTCGTATAGCCTTTTTTGTCTGCCCATTTCTGATACATACGACAAAGCATACTTGCCCAGTCACAACTTTCAGTTCCACCAGCTCCGGCATGAAGTGTTAGTATAGCATTGTATTTATCATACTCTTCTGATAAAAGGGTATTTAATCGTATTTCATCAAAGTTTTTAATAAATTGCTGTAAGGCTTCGTCAATTTCAGGTATTAAAGATGTGTCATTAGACTCATAACCCATCTCAATTAAAGTCTGAATGTCCTCATATTCCTGCTTTAAACCATTATATTCATCGACAATATCCTTAAGATTCTTTAATTCTTTCACATAACCTTGCGACTTTTCCGCAGAATCCCAAAAATTAGGTTCTTCCATAATATGTTCAATCATATCAATTCGTTCAAGTTTATTAGCAAGGTCAAAGTGAATCCCCCACTTCAATTAATGGTTGTTCATACGTACCCAGGGTATATTTAAACTGGTCTAATTCAACCATTGTTTCACCTCTTTCATATTTTATTTTTGATAGCTGCCTGATTAAATCTACAGTTTTCATCTTGGCTTTCTTTAACAGCACCATACCTACTTAATAGGTTATCTATTTGGCTGTTTACATTTTATTGCTATTAAAGTATATTTTATCACAAATTCTCTGAATAATAAAGTAATTTAAAAATCAGCAAGGAATCGTATACCTGGTTATAAAATCCCAGTAAACTCCTTGCTGATTTGGTTTATTTCATAATCAAATTATTAGCTTCTTCCACAGCAATGTTTATACTTTTTGCCGCTTCCGCATGGACAGTTATCATTTGGCTGAATTTTCTTGCCCGTACGCTTAACAGGCCCCTGTGGGAGACTATCGTCTTTATTAGTGCCTGTAACCTTAGCTACCTGTTCTCTTTCCACATTCTGCTCGATACGAACATGCATCAAGGCTTTTACCGTATCTTCACGAATCGCTTTTGTCATTTCATCAAACATTTCAAATCCCATGAACTTGAATTCTACTAATGGATCCCTTTGTCCATAAGCTTGCAGACCAATTCCCTGGCGTAACTGATCCATATCATCGATATGATCCATCCACTTGTGATCTATTACCTTTAGAAGGATAACACGTTCAATTTCACGCAATTGTTCTTTTTCCGGAAATTCAGCTTCTTTCTCTTCATATAACTTAATAGCATCTTCCTTTAATTTCTGAATCAACGCATTTTTCTTCATATGATTTAATTCATCTACAGAAAGATCAACTGAATCAAAAGGTATGATGGGTAATAATAAATTGTTTAATTCATTTACATCCCAATCCTCCGGAATTTGATCATCACTGATACAGGTGTTTACAGCTTCTTCTACTGTATCTGTAATCATCTTAAAGATGGAATCACGCATACTTTCTCCATCCAGTACTCTTCTTCTTTCTGCATATATGATTTCTCTCTGGTCATTGTTAACTTGATCATATTCCAGAAGGTTCTTTCTGATTCCAAAGTTATTGCTTTCAATTTTCTTCTGTGCTTTTTCAATTGCACTGCTTAACATCTTATGCTCAATCTGCTCTCCTTCCGGAAGTCCTAAGGAATTAAACATTCCCATTAAACGTTCCGAGCCAAACAGACGCATTAAATCATCCTCTAAAGAAATATAGAAACGAGATTCACCAGGATCTCCCTGACGTCCCGCACGACCTCTTAACTGATTATCAATACGTCTGGATTCATGACGTTCTGTACCAATAATCTTAAGCCCTCCGGCTTCTACAACACCTTCACCCAATTTAATATCTGTACCACGGCCTGCCATGTTGGTAGCTATGGTAACAACGCCAGCTTGTCCGGCATCGGCTACGATTTCAGCTTCCTGCTCATGGAACTTTGCATTTAATACCTTATGAGGTATATTCTTTTTCTTCAGCAAATCACTTAGTTCTTCGGATGCCTCAATGGTGATGGTACCAACTAGCACCGGTTGTCCTTTTTTATGAGATTCAATAATATCATTAACAACAGCATTTAATTTCTCACGTTTCGTTCTATAAACAGCATCCTGCTGATCAACACGGGCAACGGGCACATTTGTCGGCACTTCAACAACGTCCATTCCGTATATATCTCTGAATTCTTTCTCTTCTGTTAAAGCAGTTCCTGTCATACCACATTTTTTGTTATACTTATTAAAGAAGTTCTGGAAGGTAATTGTTGCAAGCGTTTTACTTTCTCTTTTCACTTTTACTTTTTCCTTAGCTTCAATCGCCTGATGTAACCCGTCCGAATAACGTCTTCCCGGCATGATACGACCTGTAAATTCATCTACGATTAATACTTCATCATCTTTTACCACATAATCCTTATCCCGATGCATTAAGTTATGCGCTCTTAAGGCTAGAATAATGTTATGCTGAATTTCTAGATTTTCGGGATCTGCAAGGTTTTCAAGTTTAAAGAAATCCTCAACCTTAGCAACACCCTCTGCTGTAAGGTTAACATTCTTGTCTTTTTCATTAACAATGAAGTCTCCATCTTCTTCTACTTCTTCTTTCATAAGAGCAGCCATCTTTGTTAATTCTCCGCTTGACTTACCTCTTACAAGCTGTCTAGCTAATAAATCACAGGCTTCATATAATTTAGTGGATTTTCCACTTTGACCGGATATAATGAGAGGGGTTCTGGCTTCATCAATTAATACGGAGTCAACTTCATCCACGACCGCAAAATTAAGTCCTCTTTGAACCAGCTCTTCTTTGTAGATAACCATGTTATCCCTAAGATAATCAAAGCCTAATTCATTATTGGTTGCATAGGTAATGTCACAATTGTAAGCTTCTCTTCTTTCATCATTATCCATACTGTTTAAGATAACGCCTACTTTAAGTCCTAAAAATTCATGAATTTGTCCCATCCATTCAGCATCACGCTTTGCAAGATAGTCATTAACGGTTACAATATGAACACCCTTGCCATCTAAAGCATTTAAGTAGGCTGGAAGTGTTGAGGTTAAGGTCTTACCTTCACCAGTTCTCATTTCTGATATTCTACCCTGGTGCAGAATGATACCACCAATAAGCTGTACTCTAAAATGCTTTAATCCAAGTACTCTCTTACCAGCCTCTCTTACAACTGCATAAGCTTCTACTAAAAGGTCATCTAAGGTCTCGCCATTCTTAAGTCTATTTTTAAATTCATTGGTTTTATTCCGTAAATCCGCATCGGATAAACCTGCCATGACCGAATCCAGGGCTTCAATTTTATCCACTAACGGTATAATTAATTTTATTTCCCTTTCACTGTGTGTTCCAAATATCTTAGTTAAAAAACCCATATTTTTTTCACTCCTGCGTTGTTTATATTGATTGAACAGATATCGTCTTCTCTGCACATACAAGTTCTCTTTACAGTTCAGCCTATATTGTATCATTTCCCCAGGTACTAAGCAACACTTTTTCAATAAGTATACAGCTTGTTCATAAAATGTTCATTTATGAATTATAACCACTTATCTATGAGATTTATACCTTCGGGTATTCTTCTTTGCTTTAGCATAGTACACGTGATTGTCTCAATTATAAGAAAAGGCTTCCTTTTAAAGACAAAAAAAGGGGGCTGTGAAGACAGCCCCCTAAACAATCAAAACTTACTTCAAGTTTTTTTGTTCTAAACATTCACTTTTCCACGGAAAAGATTTATGCTTTTATGGTTTAATACTCTGGTTCAATTAAACCATAGGTGTTACCCTTACGTTTATACACTACATTCACTTCATCTGTTTCCGCATTACGGTATACAAAGAAATTATGTCCTAAAAGTTCCATCTGTACACAAGCTTCTTCCGGATCCATAGGTTTAATTGCAAATTTCTTTGTACGAAAAATCTTGATACTGTCATCTTCGTCATAAACATCTTCCAAAAATTCCTGATTCAGATTGGCTGCTGCTTGTTTTTGTTCAATTAATTTATTTTTATATTTTCTTAATTGGCGTTCAATAACTTCTTCTACCAAATCAATAGATACATACATATCGTTGCTGGTCTGTTCCGCTCTTACCATACTTCCTTTCATAGGGATGGTGACTTCAATTTTCTGTCTGTCTTTTTCAACACTCATTGTTACGTGAACTTCAGTATCAGGAGTAAAATATCTCTCAAGCTTTCCGATCTTATCGTATACAGCTGTCTTAAGACCTTCAGTTACATCAATATTTTTACCGCTAATTATATAACGCATATGATCAACTCCTTTTAACTTTCTATTGTGACTATATTATACCACAAGCTTGTACCAGTGACAAGTAATTTCCCTTTTTATACACAAGAAAGACACAAGTACAGTATTAGACACACTCTGATTCTTATTTCTCATTTTTTTATTATTATTTTTAAATTATCGGATTTATCCACCGTATTATACAACTTGTTTGTTAATTTATTGACAACGATAAAAAATCGCTGATATTTAATATTTTCTTAACATTACCTGAACATTATCATAACTTACAAAACAAATATTCATGCTTGACAGCTTGTACCCACAGGATAATTGTGGTTAATGATTGTGGATAATGTGGATAACTCGGTGTATAACTTCTAATTCTTATAAAATGAGCCTTTTTACCTGTGGATAACTTCGGGATAACAATATGTCGAATTATGGTCAAACAGTTATTTACAGTATAATTTAACCTCACTTTGTGCAGTTTGTATATCTGTTTATTTGTCAAGGTATTGATTCTTACATTTATGCTTTCGATAAATTAGAAATCATTTTCAGTAATTTTTGTAATATTCAAAACATTTTATCACTTTATATCTTATATACATTATTTTTGAGTTATTAACAATAACTGAAACTATATTTATACGAATTCACTCACATTATCAGAGGAACGGAGCACACCTTTTAGAATGTCTGGCTATTACCCAGAGAAATATTTTACAGTTACAAGCTTACATAAGTCTAATACTTCAAAAAAGTCTTTCAACACAAAAAAGCTGATTATACACAAATCATGTATAATCAGCTTACTATACTTATTTAATACGTCTAGCCTTATATGGCGTTCTATAATTGTAGCTGGAGGTCTTAATTCCTTCTCTTGCATTACTAGCGTGAACAACTCTTCCGTTACCAATATACAGGGCAACGTGGTTTACGACACCACTGCTGTTACGATAGAAGATTAAATCTCCCGCCTGCAAATCACTTAAGCTTACTTCTCTACCGGCCGAATTTGCCTGGTCTCTTGACGTTCTTGGTATACTATAGCCAAAATGTGAATAAATAGAAGATGTAAAACCAGAACAGTCAGCACCGTTCGTTAAGCTTGTCCCTCCCCAAACATAAGGGTTTCCAACAAACTTCAATGCATAATCCGCAATAGAGGAACCGGTTGAAGAGCTGCTGCCTGAACTGCTCGAACTTCCTGAGTTGCTGCTACTTCCTGAATTACTACTAGAAGAACTGCTACTAGAAGAACTGCTGTTTCTACTTGATTCATTCGCTCTTGCAGCTCTATCTGCAGCCGCTTTTCTTTCAGCTTCTGCCTTACGATTAGCATCCTGCTCCCTTGCCAACGCTTCCAGACGTTCAGCTTCTGCACGACGTGCTTCTTCTTCTCTGGCTAATTTTTCTTGTTCCTCTTCAATTGTAATCGCATATTCAAATTCAACATCGATTATTATGTAATCTTTTGATACAAAGCCGGTTGTGTCTTCATCAATCTGTATTTCGGCCCATTTATCTTGTTCATTAGTTATGTAATATCTTTCTCCAAGAGGTACCATTGTAATGATAGGTGCATCCGTACTTGGTGTTTCTCTCACGAATAAAGTGGTTGTATTAATAGTAGCATACTTGCTGTTAAATTCATTGATTAACTTTTCCGCTTCATCTCCGATGGCTAAAAATTCTTTATTAATATATCCGCTTTTAACATTACCAGATTCAATTTTCACCCAATCACCATCTGTTTCAAGGATGTCAGTGGCGCAGCCATTGTAAAGCTTTCCGACAATCTCACTGTCGGTGTTTGGCTCTTTTCGAATGTTAACGTAATTAGTTGCAGTTGAAATACCCAAATTGGCATATGGTGATTCAATATCCGTCATCTTTGCATTTACAGGTTCATCACTCTGTCCGGCAAATGTCTCCAGTAATTGCTCTGCCTCTCCGACTTCGTCAGAAGCAGTTGCTACATAATAGTTGTCTAGTATAGCAGAAATACCTGCAATACCCATATCCGATGTACCTGCTGCTTCAACTTTAATACCGTAACTTAAAGAGAGCAACAATGCCGTTGCACATAAGGATGCCTTTACAGCAGTACCTTTTATCATATGATAAATGACCTCCTTGGATTTTTCATAGGAATGTAATAATTCCTTCATATAATATTTCGAATAACCGATAATCCCGATTAATTGTTACGAATTTATTAAATAATCTGAGGTCATTATATCAAATCGTTCTACTCCTGTCAACCCAATAATAGTAAAAATACTATGTTTTCTTATCCATTATCACGAAAACTGACATCGATATTCTGCTTTTTCACACAATTATATCTATTATATCTTATGATAAGGTATTTAAGTACTTTTCTACTGCTGTAATTGAATTAGCTCCATCAGAGGCGGCTGTAATAATCTGACGTAATTCTTTTGTCCGAATATCCCCTGCAGCAAATACACCCGGTATATTGGTTTCACAATTTTCGCTGGCCACTAGATAGCCTCCGGCATCCATTTCTACTACTCCCTTATAAACCTGAGAGTTTGGCAGATTACCAACAGCAATGAAGACACCGTCTACTTCCAGTTCTTTATTGTCTTCTGATTTTATATTTTTTACAATAATGTTCTCCACTTGTTCATTGCCTTTAATTTCTTCTACTACACTATCCCAAATAATTTCTACATTTTCCATAGATAGTAGTTTGTTAATATAACTTCTTGCTGCTCTGAATTCATTTCTTCTGTGGATTACATATACCTTTTTGCAGATTCTAGCAAGGAAAATAGCATCTTCAACCGCAACATCACCGCCGCCTACTACAACAGTTACTTTATTCTTAAAAAAAGCACCATCACAGGTTGCACAATAAGAAACTCCCATTCCTGCCAGACGTTCCTCTCCTTCCACCGCCAATTTGCGCGGGTTCGCACCATTGGCGAGAATCACAGTTTTACTTATATAGACAGTTCCGTCTTCTAATGTTATTTTTTTTAGTCCATCTTCCACTTCAAATTTAGTAACTTCACCTGTAATGAAATTCATATTAAGACGGTCACAATGCTCCCTGAATTTTGTACCCAACTCAAAACCACTGATTCCGGGAATGCCAGGATAGTTATCAACTTCATACGTATTAATAATTTGTCCTCCGCTGATAGGTGCTTTCTCAATAATAATAGTGTCTAACTCTGCTCTTCCTGCATACAATGCAGCTGCAAGCCCGGCAGGACCCGAACCTATAATAATTAATTCATAAATTTTATTCATACTAATATCCCTTTCTTTATTTATTAAGGACCCCTGTAGAAAGTGGGGGTTTTGTTATAACGCGGTATAAATAGGCCGAACCAGACGCACAGTTGCATGAGTCTGTGTCAATTTTTCTATATACAAATTCAACCAGTACATGATATAATATGATAATGACTAACATATTCATAGTAGTCTAACTGGTCATATATTTTACAACATTATACCATATTGTATCTAAAAGTTAAAATCCTATACAATAAATACTTGATAAAATTAATCAACTGTACTAAAAAGGAGGAAAACACTATGGATATAGCAGCAGTATCAATGATGATGTCTGCATCACAACTTTCAACTAATGTAGGCACAGCCTTACTTAGTAAAAATCTCGATACCGCAGAAGTATTAGGAGACGGCCTTATTCAAATGATGGAGCAATCTGTTAATCCCACTATAGGCCAAAATATAGATATAAAGCTGTGATTAAGTCACAATAGTCAATACTTATGAACTTTTCTTTATATGATTCTTTACGAGTAAAAAAAGATGGATTTGGTATCAGCCAATCCATCTTTTTTTATAAATATAACTTACTATACAGTAGCCGATTATTTCTTATAAATTCTAATTTCCCGTTATCTTAGGAATACTCTTATGATTGTAAGCAAACCATCAACTTCCTGCTCTGAAATCTGTCTGGAAATAAATTCCGAGTAAATCATAAGGGCAACCGAGCATAGTATTCCCAATGCGAGGCTTACTGTCATTATTCTCTTTCTACCATCTGTCTCTTTTAAGCTATATGATAAATTTTCTTCTGCTTCCTCTAGTTTATCCATTGTATCAATATTAGATTCCTTTCTGCTAAAAATTCCGATTACATGCTCCCATCTGCCACAGTTTTTTGCTATGGTTCGAAATACAACAAATGCAAGGATAGTTGCTATAAATGCAGTAAATCCATAAGTCTTTATAACATCTGAAAAGTTCATTCCACCGATTTGTGTATTCATGGATTCCATTAATGCACTTGCATCAAATTGTTCCTTACCATATAAGGATTCTAATAAATTAAAAAGCTTAGGATAAACTGCCAGCAGGGTAATAGAGGTTCCGTTTATAAAAAAGTGAACAATCATGGTAGATAATATAGAACCGGTAGCCTCTATTAAAAGAGCAAAAACAATTCCCATAACAAATGCATAAGAAAACTGATTCAGATTACCATGTATAATACCGAATAAAAAACCACTTAAAAATATACCTTTTAATACGCTCACCTTACGATACTCATTAAAAAAGATACCACGATATACTGCTTCTTCCATAATACAGGGAATGAATGCTACCATAAACAAACTGAGCAGCCACCCATTCTTACTTACGATGCTGCTCATCACATTGGCAGTATCATTCTTAACATAAATCATCGAAAAAGCATTAATTAAATTCATTAACGGTGTTATTAAATAAGTAAAAAGGATTATTAATATAATATTAGAAAATTTGACTTTCTGAAACCGAATGGCTTTAGCTACATTCAAACGATTTATCGTTAAATAAACCAGGGAAGGTACTATTAATATGAATTGCGAAAATAGCACAGCATAAAAATAATTGTTTGTATAATGCAAAATATAACTATTAATTATTGAACCCACAAATGAAAGTACTACCGTAGCAAAAAACACCCGATTTACTGATTTAACACGATTCATATAAGACTTCCATATCCCCAAAAATCGGAATACAGCCACTTTATAGTTGAAAGAATCCTTGTGGCCTTCCTTTCATCAAACATTCTCTTTCAACCTACGAATTACTATCTATATAATATCAATAGTAGTCATATAATTTAACTACTTCTGTTCTTCTCTAACTTTACGTACTAACACATTCAACCATTCTTCGTTTAACTTCTCATTTCGTATATCTGATGTCTTCCACAAATCCACAAGATCTATATCTGAAAATTTCGAAATAACCTCTTTCATGGCTTTGGTTTTATAGTCATTAAAATATCTGCCATTTCTAAATCCAGAGAATTCACCATGCTTAAATGACATATATAAAATTCCACCAGGTTTTAACCCATCGATTACTTTTCCTAATACTACTTCCAGTTCCTCAGGTGAAGTATGTAACAAGGAGGCACATGCCCATATCCCGTCGAATACTTCCTGAAAATCTAATTCGTCAAATTGCATATGAAGAACATCTTGCCCGATATGTATGGAAGCCAGACCGCATAATTCAATAGATCCATCAACAGCAGTTACATCAAAACCTCTTTCTATAAATTTAAGGCTATCGCGTCCGGAACCACATCCAAGATCAAGTATTTCTCCTGCTTCCGGTAACATACCTACAAATCTTTCCAGAGTCTCTCCCATATCCAATTCAACTGTACTTTCAAAGTATATATTAGCGTACTTATTATAATAATCTATCGAGTCCAACAAAAACCTTCCTTTCAAATCTAACCGTGCAAAACGGCATGCTGTTTTTTTGTAATAATGAGTATGTATTATTTACATTATAGCAGACTTTAGAATATATATCCAGTCTATGTCCAAACATATCAACCAACTATTAGAAATGTCTGCTGTAGCATCTGGTTACAGCAGACACCTCACGAAAAAAGCCGTATTATTTACAGCTCTGCAATTGCTTCAATTTCAACCAACACGTCTTTTGGAAGCCGAGCTACTTCTACACAAGACCTTGCAGGAAAGTCCTTAGTAAAATATTTTGCATAAACTTCATTTAATGCAGCGAAATCATCCATGTTTTTTATAAAAACAGTTGTTTTAATAACTTTATCAAGACTTGTACCACAGGATTCCAACAATGCAGAAAGATTCTTTAGCACACGTTCTGCCTGCTCTTTTATATCTCCGGTTACCAGACTTCCGTCTTCCGGATTAATTGGTATTACTCCGGATGTATATATTATGTCATTGATTGCAACTGCTTGTGAGTAAGGGCCGATTGCTGCTGGAGCGTTTGTTGTGCTGATTATCTTTTTCATGTTAGAATTCCTCCATCTTATTTTTTCTAGAATAAAACAATTATATACTAAAGATATAAGTTTTTCACTACTTTTCTGAAATAAACTTATATCTTAATGGGACAAATAATGCTATAATATAAGAAATACCAGCTTACGAAGCTTTTAAACAATGTCATTTTATGCGCGCAAGCGCAGACGGGAGTTTTTTATATGTATAGTTTTAAAAGTCGAGTTCGCTACAGCGAAGTTGACAAAGATAAAAAAATGGATATGTATTCTATTATAAATTATTTTCAGGATTGCAGTACCTTTCAATCAGAAGATATCGGTATGGGCTTTGATTTTTTGGAAAGTGAGAAAAAGGTCTGGTTGATGAATGCCTGGCAGATTGTTGCCGACCGCTATCCGGTTATAGGTGAAGAAATCACTGTTTCAACCTGGGCTTATGGTTTTAATGGTATGTATGGGTACCGTAATTTTATTATAACAGATTGTAACGATAAAGTATGTACTGCTGCCAATTCCATATGGGTTTATATGGATACCAAAAGCTATCGCCCCGTTAAGGTTACAGAAGACGTTGTGAAAGGCTATGAAATAGAAGAAGCCTATGATATGGACTATGCACCACGTAAAATTACTATTCCAAAAGACCTGACTATTTTGGATAATTTTCCGGTTATTAGAGCCAATATTGATACCAATAATCATGTAAATAATGGGCAGTATATTAAAATGGCAGAAGAATTCGTGCCAGGTGGTTTTCCAGTGGGGAAGATGAGAGCGGAATACCGGCGTTCAGCAATGTTAGGTGATCTAATTGTACCTATGGTATGTGAAAATGACGATACCGTTACTGTGGTATTGGCGGATACGAATGAAAAACCTTATGCTGTGATTGAATTTAAGAAATAATATTTAGGAAGAATGGAGATTGTTATGATAAAATTAGGAGAAATACAAACATTACAGGTGGTAAAGGCTACTGACTTTGGTATCTATTTGTGCGAACCCGAAAACACAGAAGGGGAGCGTATTCTTCTACCAAAGAACCAAGTACCCGCAGCAATTAAAAATGGAGATGAGATAGAAGTTTTTGTCTATAAAGATTCTGAAGACCGACCGATTGCAACTACAGCAACACCCAAAGTAACACTTGGAAAGACATCTCTGCTTCGTGTAAAAGATGTTACAACTATCGGTGCATTTTTAGATTGGGGTCTTGCAAAGGACCTCTTACTGCCCTTTAAGGAACAAACACAGCGGGTTCATACGGGAGACGATGTAATTGCCGCTTTATATGTAGATAAGAGTGGCCGCTTATGTGCTACCATGAAAGTGTATGACTATCTGTCCTGTTCTTCTCCTTATAAAAAAGATGATAGAGTAATAGGTGTTGTGTACGAAATTATTGACTCCTATGGTGCTTTCGTGGCTGTTGATAACATATATCAGGCATTGATACCTACAAAAGAACTTCACCGCCCTATTAAAGTGGGTGATAGTGTAGAAGCTAGGGTAATTCAGGTTAAAGAAGATGGTAAGCTGGATTTAAGTCTTCGGGAGAAATCCTATTTGCAACTTGATGCAGATGCTGAAGATATCTTTACGAAACTTACTGCCGAAGGCGGCTTTCTCCCCTATCACGATAAAACAGATTCCGATGTTATTAAGGCGCAGCTTAACCTTAGTAAAAATGCTTTTAAAAGAGCCATTGGAAGGCTTTTGAAGGAAGGCAGAATAACCATAGACAGTGATGGAATACGTGAAGTAAAATAAAAACATATACACAAATAAGAATCATAGTATAAATCTTTTTTATAAATAGTAAAGCTTCAAGTCATCCTCAGTATATCTGATAAAGACTAGAAGCTTTCTTATATTTTTATTTAGCTGTCCTTATTCAACACATTATTGTTTAATGCTGATCCAGAAAACGCATTTTGGGATTATCTTTTACGTCATTCTTTTTCTTGACCGGTTCCGGATCTTTGTATGCATTTCCCAAATTATTGGCTAGTTTATCTTTACAGGATTTGCAAAAACGTCCAGTACGTATAAGTGTACCACAGCTCTCACATTCCAATCCTACTAAAGATTCCTTTGAAAATTCCAGCCTTTCTTCCCGAATCCACTTTTGTATCTGAGTTGTTGAAACCTCATTTTCTTCTGCCACCTCTTGCATTCCAGCTCCTGGATGCTTATAGATATATTCTTTAACTATGAGAAATTTTTCCTCCAATTCCTTTATGCAGTTATGGCACAAGGGTGGGAGTCCACTGATATAATTAAATAATTTACCGCAATTCTTACAATTTCTTACATCCATATTTTTCCTCCTTAAAATCCTTTGCCAATACAGACACTAATAAAATACACTTTTTCTACTCCATTCTTTAATAAGATATTTGTACAAGCCTCCATAGTACTGCCGGTAGTGTAAATGTCATCAACTAACATTACCCTCTTAATCGGCGTAGGATATGCCTCCATCTCTTTTTGGGATATAGAAAATGCCTTTTCCAGATTGAGCAGCCTTTCTTTGTCGTTTAACTTATTCTGTGGCAATGTGTTTTTATCTCGTTGTAAAAGGCGAGAAAGTACAGTTATATTTAGCACCTTACCAAGCTCTTTTGCCAATGTCTCTGCCTGGTTATAGCCTCTTTCCAATCGTTTTTGTTTATGGATTGGTATGGGTACCAATCCATCCAGAGCAAGCTGTTTGAGACTCTGCTCAAATTGCTTTATGATCTCCTCTGCATAAAAAACTGCATATTCCTGCCTACCATGAAACTTAAAATCTGCAAGCGACTTTTTTAATACGGAATCATAAATCCATAAAGCAAACCCTTTCGTATAATGATGTTTTTTTGTTTCACAATCCAGACAATATTCCTTCTCTTCATTCTCTATTGGCTTACTGCACTTTTTACACCTAGGTTCTGATATAGGTTTTAATGTAGACCTGCATTCCATGCAGGCAAGTTCCCCTCTTGGAACGGCAATATCACCACATATTGGACATCTTTTAGGATAAATGAAATCAAGTACTGTTTGAAGCAAAGTTTTCCCCCTCTGTCTAACTTTTCAATTGCTTTTTAAAACAGCTTTTCCGGATAAAGCCCCTCTTTAATTAATGCTTTAAACGAATCAACTACCACCGGCTTATCTTCTTTATAGGTCACACCGAACCATTTATCTTTCGACTGGAGTACCTGTACTGTAGCTTTTCCTGCATGTATTAAGTTACCTACCATCTCAGGAAGAAGATACTCTGATTTTAGCTCCTGTCCAGAAACCTTTAAAAAGCTTATAAAACCTTCCTTTAACTCTGCTAATAATCCCGGTGTAAAGCCCCACATGTTCATGGATACTGCTCCGTTTAAATCGATTGTTATTTCTTCGCCCTTTTCATCAACTGCTACTGCCGCATTACCTTTTTGTTCAATCCCTTTGGTTTCTACAATATCGGTTAGAAGACCTTTTTCATTCACCCTACATACACCTCTGGTAACTGAACCATTCTCACTTAAGGTATTTCCCAATATAAAACCTGCCATACAAAAATCTAGTTTACTACTATCTGCATTCACTAAGAAATCATGTACTTTTTCAAATGCCTCTTTGCCATAGTAGTCATCAGCGTTGATAACAGCAAAAGGTTCTGATAAGATACCTTCACAACTTAATACTGCCTGTCCGGTTCCCCATGGCTTTGTTCGTTCTTCCGGTTTTGTAAAGCCTTCAGGAAGATTATCAAGTTCCTGAAATACATAATCTACTTCGACATGCTTCGCAATACGGTTGCCGATAATATCTTTAAAATCAGCCTCCAAGTCCTTTCTGATAATAAACACCACCTTGTTAAAGCCAGCCTTTATAGCATCATAAATGGAGTAATCCATAATTATTTCCCCACTTGGCCCAACTGGTTCTAGCTGCTTAATTCCTCCATATCTGCTCCCCAGCCCCGCTGCCATAATTACCAATGTTGTTTTTGTCATAACGCTCTCCTTCCATTACACCCATATCAATTTAATAATTATATTCTATATTTTGTCAAATTGTATATCAGACTATCTATCTAGTATATACAAATACTCTCTGTTAAGTACAGTGCCTTTGAATCTATATTCTAAGCCCAACTGCTGCTTCTTATCAATATTATACCATAATACGAGCATTCCTTCACCCTAATCTTTATTAAGCACAATCGATTTACACTTGTAATTCCGTAAGCCTTTGAGCCAGACCAGAATACCTTCTTTGTTCACTTTCATTATCTATCATGAATTTTATTGTATCCTGACTTCCCACAATGGTGACACAATTTTTTGCTCTAGTTACGGCTGTATATAGTAAATTTCGATTCAACAACATTCTAGGACCGGTAAGGATTGGCATAACAACTGCCGGATATTCACTTCCTTGGGATTTGTGAATGGTAATAGCGTACGCTAGCTCCAATTCCTCCATTTGCCCAAAGGTATATTCCACCTGCCTGCCCTCATCAAATTCCACAGTTACCTGCTCGGCAAAAAGATTTATTTCTTTTATAAGCCCCGTATCCCCATTAAAAATACCTGTGCCACTTTCCGTTGTAATTCCATATCGACTTTTACTTTCCCAGGCAAGTTGATAATTATTTTTAATCTGCATAACCTTATCACCTTCTCTGAAAATATATTTATGAAATTCTTTCTCTTTTTTACCCTCTTCCGGGGGATTTAGGAATTGCTGTAAAACCTGATTTAGACGCTCAACTCCTAGTTCTCCTTTTCGCATTGGAGTTAATACCTGTATATCAAAAACCGTAGCATTTACATACTTTGGCATCTTATCTCTTACTAAGGTAATTATAACCTGGATTATAACATTCACATCGTCTCTTTTTAACATAAAGAAATCTTTACTCTTGTTATCCATAATAATTTGCTCACCGTCATTGATTTTATGGGCATTTACTATAATATCACTTTCGGTTGCCTGTCTGAAGATTTTGGTTAACTTAACCACATTAAACTGATGAGATTGTATGATATCCTTAAGAACATTTCCAGGTCCCACCGAAGGAAGCTGATTAATATCACCAACTAAGATTAATCTAGTACCCACTGTGACTGCACGCAAAAGAGCATGCATAATGCTGATATCTACCATGGACATTTCGTCTATGATAATAACATCTGTCTCTAAAGGATTTCCTTCATTTCGTTCAAATACCAGCTTACTTTCAATGTCGCCAGACATCTTGGAGATTTCCAGCAGTCGGTGAATGGTTCTCGCTTCATAGTTGGTAGTTTCACTCATACGCTTGGCTGCCCTGCCCGTTGGTGCTGCTAATAAAATATCCATTCCTTCCGCTTCAAAAAATCGTATGATGGCATTGATTGTAGTTGTTTTACCTGTACCAGGACCACCTGTTAGCACTAACAAGCCATTTTTTGCTGCTTCAATAACGGCTGTCCTCTGCAATTCATCTAACTCAATCTGAAACTGCTTTTCTACGGAGGCAAGTCGGTATTCAATTTCGGTCTGAGCTAAGTCATACTTTATGTTTAAGTCACATAACATCTTAGCTGCATTAAGTTCCATATAATATAAACTTGCGCCATATATCTGTTTTTGCCCTTCGACTTCACGGATAATAATTTTTTTATCCATTGCTAGATTCACAAGATGATGTTCTATATCAGACACATGCGCACCAAGTATTTCAGCCGTTTTAGCTGCTAACATATCTTCCGGAAGATAGATGTGGCCTGCACTGCTGCCCTGCATTAATACGTACAAGATACCCGCCTTTATGCGGTAGTCAGAATCTGTGCCAATCCCTATTTTAGATGCAATTTCATCTGCCAGCTTAAAACCAATGCCTGTGATATCTTCAGCCAGTCGATAAGGGTTTTCTTTTACTATCTGGTACATTTTAGCCCCATATTCCTTATATATCTTAACTGCCAAGGTGGTTGTAATTCCAAACTGCTGTAAGAATAACATAGCCCCCCGCATGTCTTTCTTATCTTCAAACTGCTTGGCAATTTCTCTTGCCATATTGTCACTGATACCTTTTACTTCTGATAACCTTTCCGGTTCTTCTTCTATAATTCGAAAGGTATCGTTTTTAAATCGACGAACAATTCTTGCAGCCAAAGCATTGCCAATTCCTTTAATGGCACCGGAGCCTAAATATTTCTCCATTGCCAATAAATCCTCTGGCTCTTTAAATTCATAGGTTTGAACCTGAAATTGTTCTCCATATAATTGATGGGATATATAATTACCGGTGGCACGAATAAATTCCCCCTCACTAATGAAGGTAAACATGCCGACACAAGTCATTTCTGTTTCATCATTGACTAGCGATAGTACGGTGTATCCGTTCTCTGCATTACGAAATACAATCTTATCAACATAGCCTTCCAGTATTTCTGACAATTGGTTACTCACCCGCTTTCTACGAAGGCAATTAGTTATTAATGCTTTCGTATCTTTCATTGTACAGAATATTATCCACTGTTGCAATAGACTTTTTTATTGTAACTTTATTATATCTGATTCTGAGAATTATTTGAAGTGCTTTTGGATATGAGTCTTTTCATAGATAGGCACAATTAAAGTGACAAATCAGATTGAATAATGACAGTTTGATTAAACTATACCTTAATTGGCTTTTAGAAAATATAAAAATGTGCCCGGATGTTATTTTTTTGCTACCAATTTGGCAGTAAGATTTACATCCAGGCCTTAGTTATTTAAATAGTATTACACATTTCTTTTCATGGATTCGTAAAGCATTTTAGCAATTCCGATTCCGCCATTCTCTGTTGTATCTTCAGCATATTCCTGATAAAGCATATCCTGAAAATATGTAATGTACTGATTTTCTTCACCAGTTGTGGGAACTGTTTTTTTCATTTCTTTAAACATCTGTTCCACAAAATACGCTTCAAAGCTTTTGCAGACATCCATTAATTCTTCATCTGTGGAATCCTTAAGATTGCTGCTTAACTTCTGTTCAATTTTATTTGTATTGTTAGAGGTATTTAAAGCACCAGCTGCATTTAATATGTTATTACTACCAATTGTTATGCTCATGTATTACCTCCTGTTATCTTTTTAAATTATTAGCCTGCTGTAACATCTCATCAGAAGCAGTAATGGCTTTTGAATTCATTTCATACGCTCTTTGTGCTACGATTAAATCAACCATTTCATTCACTGCCTGAACATTGGAGGATTCAAGAAACCCTTTTTTCATCTTACTTTTTTTCAGGTTCTCATCTTCTGCTTCCAGTCTTGGCGAGCCAGACGCTGCTGTTTCCTTCAATATACTGTTTGATGTCTTTTCAAGTCCTGCTGGGTTATTAAACTGCGCCAAGCCGATTTGTATTCCCAGTGACTGCAAGGAATCATTTTCATCCGGATACATAAGGTTGCCAAACTCATCAATATCTAACTTAGCAGTATTTAAATTGACATCTAGGGTTATCGGTTCACCTGCTGCATCTAATACAGGATAGCCTTCGGCTGTAGCAAGTAAAATTCCTTCTGTGCCTATGGATAAACCGAAAGAACCGTTACGGGTATATCCTATACTGCCGTCTGCGGTCTGAACCATGAAAAAGCCGTCTCCCTGAATGGCAAAATCATAATCATTGCTTGTTTCTGTTAAAGAGCCTTGTGAAAACTGTGATACAATGGCTGAATTCTTAACACCAAGCCCGGTCTGAGCACCTACTGGTTTTTCTTCACCAGTACTGTCAGTGGTAGTCTTTTGAATTGTCTGATACAATAATGACTTAAATTGTGCAGTTTCTTTTTTAAAGCCTGTGGTATTAATATTAGCAAGGTTATTAGAGATTGTATCTACATTCGTCTGCTGGGATACCATACCAGAGGCTGCTGTCCATAATGAACGCATCATAGGCTGTATGTCCTTTCTTTTGTAGTTATTGCGGGAAATCAAGCATAAGTCCTATCAAACTTTACCCACTGAATTTACTGCTAAATCCAGACTGCCATCGATTGATTGTATAACCTTTTGATTTGCTTCATATGCTCTGGTAATGGCTATCATCTTAGTCATTTCCGAAACTACATTGACATTGGACTGTTCTGTATATCCTTGCTGAATAGCTGCAACGGCTTCCTTTTCCTCTGCTCCATCAAGTGCAATATACATACTGTCACCTTGCTTCTGAAGATATTTATAATCTTCAAAATCTGCCAATGAAATCTTATCAATGTATACATTATCGGCATAAATAGAGCCGTCTGCTTCTATTAAAATATTGGATGCATCCGTCGGTACTGTAATTTCACTTCCTTCACCAAGTAAAGGATTGCCATAAACATCAACAATTCTTCCGTTCACATCCTTGGTAAAAGCACCGTCTCTAGTATACTTTATCACTTCGTTTCCTTCTGCATCCTTGGTAGAAACCTTAAAAAAGCCATTTCCCTCAATAGCTATATCGAACGTATTGTCCGTTTTCCTTAGTGATCCTTGATCATAATTTGTATAAACTTCACCGATTTTTACACCGAGGCTCATGGTTCCGATTGACCTGTCCCTATAATTCTCTGAGGCATCTTTAATCTTAATTGTTAACAGATTATCAAAAGACTGGTTGGTGACACTGTCTTTTTTATAACCTATAGTTGCAGCATTGGCTAAGTTATTAGATACAACATCCAGTCTTTTTTGTTCATTTGCCATACCGCTCCAAGCAGTAAATAATCCTCTTACCATATATCCCTCCTGTTTTCCCCGCCTATGGGTGTAAGCCACACGCCTTATGATGTGTTTCACATATTAAGAATCAACCTGACAGCCCGTCTATCTAATAACTAATCTCTTTTACCGCTTAAAAATTCAACAAACTTACCAGTTCCAATAGCTACGGCTGTCATAGGGTCTTCTGCTGTCATGGTATTAATTCCGGTTTTTTCTTCTATTAATTCTTCCAGACCATATAACAAACAACCGCCGCCTGTTAATACGATTCCACGATCAGCAATATCTGCTGCTAATTCCGGCGGAGTTTTCTCCAGTACACTGTGTACTGCTTCTACAATCTGAGAAGTAGTTTCTTTTAAAGCTTCTTCTGTCTCGTCGGAAGTAACGGTAATTGTCTTTGGAAGACCTGTTACAAGATTTCTTCCTCTGACATCCATAGTTACTACCTCTGGTCTTTTATATGCGGATCCAATCTTTATCTTAATGTCTTCCGCTGTTCTTTCACCAATTAAAAGATTGTGTTTTTTACGCATGTAACGAACAATGGCTTCATCAAAGTCATCACCTGCTATTTTAATAGAGGTACTTACAACCGTTCCTCCTAAAGATATAACTGCAATATCAGAAGTTCCGCCTCCTATATCAACAATCATATTACCACAAGGTCTTGAAATATCAATACCTGCTCCGATTGCAGCTGCAATAGGTTCCTCAATAATAGCAACTTCTCTTGCGCCTGCCTGATATGTTGCATCCTCAACGGCTTTCTTCTCTACTTCAGTGACACCACTTGGTACACATACACTGATTCTGGGTTTACGAAAACGTTGTTTGCCAACGGCCTTCTGTATAAAATACTTTAACATCTTTTCCGTTACCGTGTAATCTGAAATAACTCCTTGTCTCAACGGACGAACGGCTACAATATTACCTGGTGTTCTACCTAACATTAATCTGGCTTCTTCACCGATAGCCTTTATTTTATTGGTGTCTCTGTCAAAAGCAACTACAGACGGTTCTTTTAACACAACCCCTTTTCCCTTTAAATAAACTAAAACACTTGCCGTACCCAAATCAATTCCGATATCACTGCCCAGCATAATAAATCTCCTTTCTATTCCGCGGTCAGCCTGTACTATTTTAGAAATAAAACCTTATTTATATCACAGGCCTTCTGTTAACTAATTGTATATAATTCGTAATGAACGACTATTTGCCAACGCTTTGTATTGTATACTCTGATTTTTTCCAATACGCTGTCATTTAAACATATTCGATTATATTATATACACATTTTTGGAATTTTTCAAAGGAAATTTTCAAAAATCTTCATTTTAAGAAATAATTAACGTTTTTATAAGAGAAAAGTACAAAATACCAGATAAACTGCAAATTTTACTTTCTAAAAAACCTTAATCTATTTAAGACTATATCGCAAGAAAGCGCTGTGGTCAATGGTAAAATGGAACCACAAAATCGCAAAGGATAAAATATGCAGATGAATTATTTACTATATTAAAAATAGCTTCAGGATACAAGTAATACACCTGAAGCTATAGGAGTAGTATTAAAATATGTATTAATAATCCTGCTAAATCCTTATTTTTTAAAATATTCCTGTCCTAATAAATCTGTCATAAGGAGAGCATTATATAACTGTTCCGGTGTTACATCGCCACACATGTGATGGATGGTTTCTCCTGGAATACAAGCTTTTTCTGCCGCTATTCGCACTCTGTTTATATCAGTTACTCCGACTTCTTTTAAAGTTACGGGTAGACCGACACTATGGCAAAAATCCATTACTTCCTTAATTTCTTCTCTAGTGCTGTTTTCTAAAATCAACTGTGCAATGGTACCAAAGGCAACTAATGAGCCATGCATGGTTTCTTCACATTCTGATAGTGCTGTGAAACCGTTATATACGGAGTGGGCTGCTGCAAGACCACCGTTATCTGCACCTACACCGCTTAGATACGTAGTGGCTTCAACAATTGCTTCAAAAGCTGGTGTTACCAGATGATTTTCACAAGCAAGTTTTGCTTGGTATCCGGATTTTAATAAGGTTTTATAACATAATTCACATAATGCCATTGCAGATAGTGCTATACCACCGTTTTCAAGGCTGGGAGAATCGGTTCTAACACAAGCTCTTGCTTCAAAATATGTGCCCAGAGCATCTCCCATACCGGCAACTAAAAACTTTACCGGTGCATTAGCAATTACTTCACTGTCTACAATAACCGCCTCCGGATTTCTAGGGTAGAATAAATAGCTGTCAAAGGCACCGTCATCTTTATAGATAACAGATAAGCCGGTACAAGGTGCATCTGTTGCAGCTACAGTTGGTACAATAGCAACGGGAAGTTTTTCGTAGTATGCAGTTGCTTTTGCGGTATCAATTGCAGAACCACCTCCGATTCCTACTACGACCTGGATACTTTTATCTTTAACAAGCTTTCTCATCTTTTCAATTTCTCCATTGGAACTGATTCCACCAAAGATTTCAAAATGCAGGGAGCAATTGCTTCCTTGAAAGCTATCTTCTATTTTCTGATGACAATTTTTATATCCGCTGTTACTACAGATAAAAAGAAATGAGTTTCCTAAATCCTTTGTTTCTTCGTAAAAATTTAATAATGCTCCTTTTCCCTGAACATATTTTAAAGGAGCTCTCAATAATTTTAGTGCTGCCATGACTTATCCTTCCTTCTGTCGTACGCTTTCCCTCAATTGAAGTTACGGCATTAATCTTTGAACCTTTTAGACTATAAAATTGATAGTAAGGACGGTGGGTGGCCCACGTCCCTGAAAAGCCACCCGGTTTTCCCAGAAAAGTCCTTTATGTGCTTGTCGTAGTTTACTTTGTTAACCTATTGACAATCAAATACTAACACTTTTATAATAAAGAAACAATTATCAAGATGTCCCATTCTTAATAGGGCATTTACCCTATGCCACATGATTGAAGGTGAACGATATGAAAACGGTAAAAGATTTAACAAAACAAGACTATCAATTTCTTGTGGAATTTGCCAAAGGCTTAAACCCCATGGAGAAAGAATTTAGAAAAAAAGCATTAGAATCCCTTTTAACTTATTTTCCCTTTGAGGGCGCTGCCTTTCCATTAGTAGATAATAAGGGCTATTATAAACAACTGGTATATGCTAATTTTAGCCAGGCTTCCATTGAAGCATATGAAAATTTATGTTATAAAAAAGATTTCTTTGCACCTGCCAATGCAGCCACCTACCAAGCCAAAGAAGATGATAAAACAGTTCTGACAATTGAAGATTTTAAGACCTTTGTAGAGTACGAAGCTTCCTCTTTATATACGGAATGTCTGAATCATAACAATTTTTATTATGAAGCTCTGGTTTTGTTAAGAAATGAAGAAGCAGAGCCCATTGGTGCCGTAGCAGTATATCATGACAAGACGCACAACGGCTTTTCTGCAAGGGAGCGCGACTTGCTATGCGAGATAAGCAAGATATTGGAAAAGGCCTGTCTTGCACACCTTACATTTTATAAAAATAGCATGAATAACAATCTGCTGCAAAATATTATATTCCAACATCCCATGGGCATGATTCTTTGTGATAGTAACTTTAATATACTTAATATTAACAAAGAAACCAGTCTTCTCTTGGAACAAACAGGGATGGAGCCTTCCCTTAATGGTGCCAGAAGGCTGTTACAAAAATATATTCTTCCCACATTTTTAAGTAACGGAGCAAAACAGTATTGTCTGCTTACAAACCCCCAATTAGAGGTAACCATTGACAGTATGATTACAAAAGATGCCTTCTATGACAACTATAATACCTATTATGTAATCTATGTTAAAAATCTGCATGGTGCAAAGGACGCAGATTGGCATGCTTTCTTACAAGGGAAAGGCTTAACAGTGCGAGAATGTGAAATTGCAGAGTTTTTAAGACTTGGTAGTCTGAAAGAGGATATTGCGGAGAGTTTGCATATTAGCATTAACACAGTAAGGCGTCATACGGAGAGCATTTATCGAAAGCTTAATATCAGCCGTATGAATCAATTGCAAGGACTTTATGTAAATTGTAATGCAAGTGAAATAAGCCCCACCCTTTTGTCGTAGAGTAAAATTTGTTACATACAGAACACATAACATAATAAAGTACACAAAAGGAAGTTGTTACAAAACGCATTTGTTTTATAGCAACTTCCTTTGAAACTCTTTATAATTTTCATATGCTTTTCATACACTCCCGGACGCAGCTCATAATCATGTCCCTTTGACCTATTATTCGTAGCTACACAATTAAACTATAATTCTCAATATCCCTAAATGTTCCGAATTTCATTCCAACTTCTTTAATCGTCCCACAAAACTCAAATCCGAATTTCTCATGCAGCCTTCTACTACCTTCATTTCCTGCTGTTATAACTGATACTATGGTATGAATTTTTTCATCCCTTTTTGCTTCATCCAAAACAATTTTCATTAAAGCAGAAGCAATTCCCTTGTTTCTGTGCTCTGGTCCGATATAGATGGACAATTCCACCGTTGTTTTAAATGCTTCTTTCTCTCGGTAGGCAGACAAGCTTGCATAACCCGCAACCTGGTTGTCCGCTTCTGCTACAAATAACGGATGATTGTCTACATTATGTGCACAAAACCATACATCCCATTCCTCAATAGTTTTAGGTGCTAAATCTAGTGTAGAAATGCCATGCATTACTTCATAATTGTAAATTTCCAAAAGATGTACTAAATCTTTTTTTTCTGCTTTTCTTATAATCATATCTAGTAATTCCTATCCATCTGGCTGTTTTAGTATATAAATTCGTTTTGTTCTATAGGGACTAAGCTTTTAGCCTTATTCTATTTAAAACCTGTAGTGAGATTATAACTCTATACTACTAATTTTACAACCTAAAATGCCAAAGTACAATTCAACTAGAAGACAAATCAATTTAGTACAAAATTATCTTCTTAGAATACATAAAAAAGCCTAAACCCAACAAATCTATGGGTTTAGGCTCATATTTAATTAAGCAATGATTGTAGCAACTTTACCTGAACCAACTGTTCTACCACCTTCACGGATTGCAAAGCCTAAACCTTGTTCCATAGCGATAGGATGAATTAATTCGATAGTCATTTCTACGTTATCACCAGGCATACACATTTCTACACCTTCAGGAAGGTTACAAACACCTGTTACGTCAGTTGTTCTGAAGTAGAACTGAGGTCTGTAATTATTGAAGAAAGGAGTGTGACGTCCACCTTCATCTTTAGTTAATACGTAAACCTGCGCAGTGAATTTTTTGTGGCATTTGATTGAACCTGGTTTGCAAAGAACCTGTCCTCTTTCGATTTCGTTTCTCTGAACACCACGAAGAAGTGCACCGATGTTATCACCAGCCTGAGCATCATCAAGAAGTTTACGGAACATTTCGATACCAGTAACAACAACTTTACGAGTTTCTTCTTTGATACCAACGATTTCAACTTCTTCAGATACTTTAAGAACACCACGTTCAACACGACCTGTAGCAACAGTACCACGACCAGTGATGGAGAAAACGTCTTCGACAGGCATTAAGAAAGGCTTGTCTGTTTCTCTCTGAGGATCTGGAATCCAGCTATCAACAGCATCAAATAATTCAATAATTTTGTCGCCCCATTCACTTGCAGGATCTTCAAGCGCTTTAAGAGCTGATCCGTGGATGATTGGAGTGTCATCGCCAGGGAATTCATATTCAGATAATAAATCTCTGATTTCCATTTCTACTAATTCAAGTAATTCTTCGTCGTCTACCATATCGCATTTGTTCATAAACACTACGATGTAAGGTACACCTACCTGACGGGATAATAAGATATGCTCTTTAGTCTGAGCCATAACACCGTCTGTAGCAGCAACAACAAGGATAGCACCGTCCATCTGAGCAGCACCAGTAATCATGTTCTTAACGTAGTCGGCATGTCCTGGGCAGTCAACGTGAGCGTAATGTCTTGCTTTTGATTCATATTCAACGTGAGAAGTAGAGATTGTGATACCTCTTTCTCTTTCTTCTGGTGCTTTATCGATTTTATCGAAAGCTACAGCTTCTCCAGTACCAAGTCTTTCGTGAAGAGTCTTAGTGATTGCTGCTGTTAAAGTAGTTTTACCATGATCTACGTGACCGATGGTACCGATATTACAATGTGGTTTGCTTCTTTCAAACTTAGCTTTAGCCATTTTTTTAACGTCCTCCTTATAATTAGATGCTTTTTCAAGCATGTGCCAATAGCACTGCCTTTTGGGCTTTTAGGTTTGTCTTATATGCCTAATTATATTTCAATTTAGAAATATTTTCAAGCTAAAATAATGAATTGCACATATTTTTATGCATATTTCATTGTAAACTAAAAATAATTACTAGTTCTTTCCTTTTGCAGCCAGAACTTTTTCCTGAACGCTCTTAGGAACTGATTCATAGTTTGAGAAGAACATAGAGTAAGCACCACGTCCCTGTGTTCTGGAACGAAGTGATGTGGAGTAACCGAACATCTCAGACAACGGAACGAAACCTCTAATAAGTTTTGATCCACTTAAGTCTTCTGAACCTTCAATACGTCCACGACGTGAACTGATATCACCGATAACATCGCCCATATATTCTTCAGGCACAGTAACTTCTACTCTCATGATTGGTTCTAATAAAACAGCGCCAGCTTTATGCATTGCATCTTTGAATGCCATAGAACCTGCAATCTTAAATGCCATTTCATTGGAATCGACTTCATGGTAAGAACCGTCATAAACAGTTGCCTTAATACCAAGAACTGGATATCCGCCAAGGATACCGGCTTTAGAAGCTTCTTCGATACCAGCACCAACTGCAGGGATGTATTCCTTAGGAATAGCACCACCAACAACGGTAGATATGAATTCAAAAGTCTTCTCTGCATTAGCATCCATAGGCTCGAATCTAACTTTACAGTGACCGTATTGACCACGACCACCGGACTGTTTCGCATATTTACTATCAACTTCAACAGCTTTGGTGAATGTTTCTTTGTAAGCAACCTGAGGAGCACCTACATTAGCTTCCACCTTGTATTCACGAAGAAGTCTGTCTACGATGATTTCAAGGTGTAATTCACCCATACCTGCGATAATTGTCTGACCTGTTTCTTCATTGGTGTAAGTTCTGAATGTAGGATCTTCTTCTGCAAGTTTTGCTAAAGATTCACCCATCTTATCCTGTCCTGCTTTTGTCTTAGGTTCAATTGATACCTCAATAACAGGTTCAGGGAATTCCATAGACTCAAGAATAACAGCATTTTTTTCATCACAGATGGTATCACCTGTAGTTGTACTCTTTAAACCAACCGCAGCTGCTATATCACCGGAGTAAACCTTTTCAAGGTCTTCTCTTTTATTAGCATGCATCTGAAGAATACGGCCTACACGTTCTTTTTTACCTTTTGTGGAGTTCAGTACATAAGAACCGGAGTTTAATGTACCGGAGTAAACTCTGAAGAACGCAAGCTTTCCTACGAAGGGATCTGCCATAATTTTGAATGCAAGAGCTGCAAAAGGCTCTTCATCAGATGATTTTCTGTGAATTTCATTGCCTTCCATATCAACACCCTTGATGTCAGGAATGTCAGTAGGCGCTGGCATGAATTCAAGAACCGCATCTAATAACTTCTGTACACCTTTGTTTCTATAAGCAGAACCGCAAGTTACAGGGATGATTGCTGTAGAAATGGTTGCATTTCTAAGAGCTACTTTTAATTCAGCATTTGTAGGTTCTTCACCTTCTAAGAACTTTTCAATTAACACATCATCTGTTTCGCAGATGGATTCTATCATGTTAGCTCTGTATTCATCAGCCAAATCTTTTAAATCTTCCGGAATTTCAGTGATCTGAATATCATCACCTTTATCATCCAGATATAAATAAGCTTTCATTTCAAAAAGATCAATGATTCCTTTGAAATCATCTTCTTTACCGACAGGTAATTGAATAGGAACTGCATTCTTACCTAATCTTGATTTTATCATACTTACTACATTAAAGAAATCAGCACCTGATATATCCATTTTATTTACAAATGCCATTCTAGGTACTTGATATTTATCAGCCTGACGCCAAACTGTTTCGGACTGAGGCTCAACACCGCCTTTTGCACAGAACACACCAACAGCACTGTCTAATACACGTAAGGAACGTTCAACTTCTACTGTGAAGTCAACGTGTCCCGGTGTATCAATGATGTTGATACGGTGTTCTAAAGCACCAGGCATTTTCTTGTGTTCGAATTCCTGCGTCCAATGACAAGTTGTAGCGGCTGAAGTGATTGTAATACCTCTTTCCTGCTCCTGTTCCATCCAGTCCATGGTAGCAGTACCTTCGTGAGTATCACCAATCTTATAGTTTACACCGGTATAGTATAAGATACGTTCGGTAAGAGTAGTCTTACCAGCATCAATATGAGCCATGATACCGATGTTCCTGGTTCTATCTAGTGGATATTCTCTTCCAGCCACGGGAATTCCTCCTTATTTGAGTGATTTATCTATGCAGCATATGCAATTGTATGCTGTTTCATAACATTGCAGACTATATGACCTGCACATGCGCCAAAATATCTCTTGTTAAACAATTGCCTATATTTTGCATAGACCGCATCGTTACTTTTTTGTAATGATTACCAACGATAGTGAGCAAATGCTTTGTTGGCATCTGCCATTTTGTGCATATCTTCTTTTTTCTTAACAGCGGATCCAGTATTGTTCGCTGCATCCATAAGCTCGTTGGCTAATTTTTCCTGCATTGTCTTTTCTCCTCTTTTACGAGAATAAAGAGTTAACCAACGAAGTGCTAATGCCTGTCTTCTATCAGGTCTAACTTCGATAGGAACCTGATAAGTAGCACCACCGATACGTCTAGCTTTAACTTCCAATACCGGCATGATATTGTTCATAGCTTCTTCAAAAACTTCGATTGCTTCTTTTCCTGTCTTCTCTGCTATTCTGTCAAACGCTCCGTATACGATCTTTTGTGCAGTTCCTCTCTTTCCGTCAAGCATTATGTTATTAATTAACTTAGTAACAATCTTGCTATTGTAAATAGGATCTGCTAATACATCTCTTTTCTGTATATGTCCTTTACGTGGCACGTTTCTTCCCTCCTTAATATTCCTTATTGTTTCCAACAAGATTTTCTTAAATCATCGGTACTCACATAACCCCTGTTGTTCTGGGGCAGTATGAGTTATTTTACTCATACCTTCATTGTGTTCGCGCACAGTTTAACTCTCTTTCAAATCTATTCCGCATACCTGAAAACCAGTTTCATCTTATTCGGTGATAAAACGCAACCCTTTGATTTTATCCGTAATCTGAAATTAAAAATTAACCCGGCACTTAATGATTAGTGAAAAAACTGAATGATTATTTTGCTGGTTTCGGTCTCTTAGCTCCGTATTTGGAACGAGCCTGTCTTCTCTTAGCAACACCTGCTGTATCCAGTGTACCTCTGACGATATGGTAACGAGTACCAGGTAAATCCTTTACCCTTCCACCTCTAATCAGAACAACACTATGCTCCTGAAGGTTGTGACCTTCACCTGGGATATAGCTTGTTACTTCGATTCCGTTAGAAAGACGAACCCTGGCAATTTTTCTAAGAGCGGAGTTAGGTTTCTTAGGTGTAGCTGTTCTAACCGCTGTACACACACCTCTTTTTTGTGGTGAGGATGTATCAGTTGCTCTCTTGTTTAAGGAGTTAAATCCTTTTTGCAGAGCAGGAGAATTAGATTTCTTTTCTACTGTCTTTCTGCCTTTTCTTACTAATTGATTAAATGTAGGCATTAATTTTCACCTCCTGATTTTTCTATGAATGTTGGGTTGCCTAAATTACGTGTATAAAAAGTACACAAATCATGACGCAATATAAAATCGCGCTTACTGATTATACTTTAATTTTAAAAACCTGTCAAGGGATTTCATTTTTATTCTGGTAAAACACGTAAAAATATTGTAAAAATAGCATGGACCACCATGTTTTAATCCTCTCATATAGCTGACTCATCTGACAGGGCATACACCGGATTCACAATCCGTATCCACAATCTCCTGTTCTTCATCACTGTCATACTTTGCTAATAACTCATAGTCAATAGGCTTTAATGCTTTTATCCGTTCTTCATAGTCTTCTCTGGTTGTACACTCAAAAGGAAGCAATGGATATGTTTCTTCAAATAACGGCAGGAAAGTTACCCCTACTGCATAATCAAAATTATCATAAAGCCATTTGGCAACCTCGTCCCATTCCCCCTCTCTAACATGTACTGTTATGGATGTATTATGATCCGTCCAATGCACCATAGACAGTTTATACAGATTTAACTGTTCAATGGCTCCAATCTCATATTTTGTCTTACCCTCAGGCGCTTTCATCGGGAACTCAATTACCTTAATGGTACAATTTTCATCCGTTTGCCCTACTTCGTTGTGTATTGGATATCCTCCTTGCTCCTCTAACATTTTATACAAAGGATCGGAAGCAGCTATCCGCACTCTGCGAATATAGTACTGTGCATGTGCATAATGTATTCCGGAACTGACCCCAGGAAGATTTGACAGGGTTCCTTCTGGTTTAATGGTAGTCATTAAGTCCGGCTTACTGATTTTTAATTCTTTACAGTATTTTTCACCTTCTGCATGTACTATATCTTTTAAGCGACCCAGTAAGTCCCCAAGCTCTTCATAAGACATCTTTGTTCTATTTATCATATCCATCATACCGGTTAAAGATATGCCGACAATTCTATCCTCCTGCATTACCTTATTCCATTCCGGTAACTCCACCTCTGCCAGAGTCATACGTATTGTTACTCTTGCTGACAAACGTATCACTGCTTCCAGTTTCTTAACATCAAGGGTATCATCCTCCTTTACAAATGCTAATAAATTATTCGTAGACAGATTACAGCATTGCTTGGATTGCAGTAATATCTCACCACAGGGATTACACCCTTGAAATGTTTTCTTCCTTCTGACTGCTTCTGCCCCATTTATAAAGCCCGGCTCACCGTTAATTCGAATGGAATGCAGGATTTCCTGTATACGTTCTAAAGTTGGCCTGCTTTGATATAAAACAGAATTATTACTCATTTTACGATGTGATATCTCTTCATCTTCAATCCAGTTACCATCCACAACTTTATAGATATTTCGCTTAGCCTGAATGACTTCCTCATCATCTTCATCACATATAATCATCATGGCACTTCTTCTTACCCCGCCCGAAACTACATTTTCACTAATTATAGTTGCAATATCTAGTATGTCAAGTGTTGTTAAGCTGCCCTCTGCAGGCTTTGTCATAACTTTATTTATTTTTTCAAACATGCGCTTAAGCGATTTATACCCCGATGCCCGGCCTCCAAATCTCTTCAGCCTCTCTCCTTCCGGACGTACAAAACTGTAATCAATTGTTATGCTTTTTATACTTTCATATTCTTTTAATGTAACCAGATTAAAATATATTCTAAGTGCATCACACCAACCTTCTTTGCTGTCACCCACTTTAATTTCTGCTTTAGCTTTATCTTGGTTAATATTAAGTAGTGTGTGTTCCATAGACTCCTTTGTAGTTAACAAACGGACGTTACCGTCATACCTTCCTTCTAAAGATACCTGTCTGACCTCGGGGAATTTGCAAATTAATTTTTTATCTATCCTTACTCCCACACCACAGCCTAACATAAGCAGATAAAATACATCTACAAAATCTTCCGTGGTTTCAATCAAAGTAAAGCAGCAATTGTAGTTGGATAGCGGATATTCTTTTACAATCTCAGACCCTCCCATATACAGGGTTCTGCCAGAGGTAAAAGTCCTTAAGTGGAATAAATTATCAAATAACTGTTCCGCCTCTATTCTTTCTTTCTCTAATTCTATTGGTATACCATACTTTTGTTTATGTTCTATTCCTAGGCTTATATTATACTCAACGGTTCTTAGTACAGTTTCGAACCAGTTTTCTCTTCTTTTATCCTGCTCTAAATATCTAGAATAAGTTCTTAAGTATACAAATTCCCCTATACTGCTAAAGGGGCTTTCGGCAGTTTTATATTTCTTTAAAAAGCTATCTAATAAAAATCCTGACATAGCTGCCTCCGTTCTACCTTCCAATTATGTAAGGCTTCTATATTTTATCACCACCCAATAATACACTATATATTGTGTTTAGATTATATACCCATACTATATATATGTCAAGTGATGGTATTGAATTAAATACTAGTGCAAGCTTCATTATTTTTTATATAGGTTTTTAGTATGCGAAAGTGGTTTATATTTCTTAAATATATTAGCTTCATTCTACGCTCTCTCATTATTGTAGGCATAATATATTACTTATATTCAATCAGAAACGTAAACTGTGGCAAATGACCCGCTACCATGTTATAATGCATTTTATTCACTAATAATTTCTTTCAATACCTATCTTTACACTCAACCCGTCAATATTCTGTCTATTGTAAGGAGATTTATGTATGCGATTGTTTCATGTCAGTGAAGAAAGTTCTATTAAAATTTTTTATCCCAGACTGCCCCTCAGAAAAGATTTAGACCCGAATACAGGTTTAATTTGGGCACTTCATGAAAGATGCCTTCCAAACTTTTTAACGCCAAGAGATTGCCCAAGAATAGCTTATCATTCAGAAAGTACAACAACGCCAGAAGACCGGGACAAATTTCTATCTTCACAGTCCTGCAAACATGTCGTGGTAGTAGAACATAGTTGGTATGATATTATAAAACAAACTACACTCTACCTTTATGAGTTTGACGCAACTTCATTTGAATTACAGGATGAAACCGCCGGCTATTATGTTAGTAAGAGTTCTCAGATACCTATTAATAAAATAGTAGTAACGGATATTATGAAAGAATTACGTGAAAGAAATGTGGAATTACGTTTTGTAGATTCTCTATGGGATATGGCATCTGCAATTCAAAAGAGTTCTATGAAGTGGTCCTTATGCCGAATGGCAAATGCTAAGCTAAAATAAATAGTTCTAAAAAATACTCTATATACAGCATGGAGGAGGATCTAAAAAAATCCCACCTGGCACCTTAACAAAGCGCCGAAAAGAACCTGAAAAAAACAGCCGATTCCCACTGGAATTCGGCTGTTTTTTATCCGTGTCTTACTTATCGTTTATTCTTTAGCACAGCATCTTCTTCTAATTCGTCAGAAAAATCCTCTTCACTAAAATCATCGTCAAGGATATCATCCTCTTCATATTCATCGATTTCAATTCCGTCTATATCATCCATAGCTGATTCTGAATAGTGGAAGCTGTCATAATCATCATCCTCAAAGTCTTCTGATATTAATAACTCTTCATCCATATCACTGTCAAGTTTAACGGAACGATAACGTTTCATACCAGTACCGGCAGGAATTAATTTACCGATGATTACATTTTCTTTCAGACCAATTAATGGATCTATCTTTCCATTAATGGCAGCTTCGGTTAAGACTTTTGTAGTCTCCTGGAAGGAGGCGGCAGAAAGGAAGGAGTTTGTTGCAAGAGATGCCTTTGTAATACCAAGCATTACCTGTTTACCTTCTGCTAATGTCTGACCTTCACCTTCTAATTTTTCATTCACATCTTCAAAATCCAATATATCAATTAATTTACCTGGTAAGAAATCAGAATCTCCACTATTTTCGATACGGATTTTCTTAAGCATCTGACGTACAATTACTTCGATATGCTTATCATTAATTTCAACACCCTGTAAACGGTATACTCTTTGAACTTCCTGAATCATGTAATCCTGTACGGCACGTACACCCTTTATTTTTAGGATATCGTGTGGATTTACACTACCTTCTGTAAGCTCATCACCCGCCTCTAATATATCTCCGTCCATAACTTTAATTCTGGAGCCATAAGGAATAAGGTAGGTTTTCGCTTCACCGGTCTCATTATTGGTTACGATTACTTCACGTTTCTTCTTAGTGTCCTTAATTGTTACAATACCGCCGAATTCAGCAATAATCGCAAGACCCTTAGGCTTTCTGGCCTCGAAAAGTTCTTCGACACGAGGAAGACCCTGTGTAATATCATCACCGGCAACTCCACCAGTATGGAACGTACGCATGGTAAGCTGTGTACCCGGTTCACCGATAGACTGAGCCGCAATAATACCTACTGCTTCACCAACCTGAACTGCTTCACCAGTCGCCATGTTGGCTCCATAGCACTTCGCACATACACCAATGTGGGATTTACAGGATAGAATAGTACGAATCTTAACTTTCGCATTGTTTCCTGCCTCTTCAATCTTCTTAGTGCCAACAATTCTTGCTGCTCTTTTTGGTGTAATCATATGATTTGCTTTTACAATTAATTCACCATTATCATCGTAGATACTTTCACAAGAGTATCTACCTGTAATTCTTTCTTCTAGGCTTTCAATTACTTCACTGCCGTCTGTAAAAGCTTTAATCCACATACCCGGTGTTTCTTTATCTGTACCTTCACAACAATCCACTTCACGGATAATTAAATCCTGGGATACATCTACCAGACGACGGGTTAAGTAACCGGAATCGGCAGTACGTAGTGCTGTATCAGAAAGACCTTTTCTTGCACCATGGGCAGACATAAAGTATTCCAAAACGTCAAGGCCTTCACGGAAGTTTGATTTAATTGGTAACTCCAGTGTACGACCGGAAGTATCCGCCATAAGTCCACGCATACCTGCAAGCTGTTTAATCTGCTTATCAGAACCACGGGCTCCGGAGTCTGCCATCATATAGATGTTGTTATATTTATCAAGACCTGTTAAAAGCGCCTCTGTAATGTCATCATCGGCAACTTTCCAGGTATCAATTACAGCTTTGTGTCTTTCATCCTCCGTCATAAGACCACGGCGGAAATTTTTAGCGATTTCTTCTACCCTTGCCTCAGCTTCTGCAATAATCGTCTTTTTCTGAGGAGGTACGGTCATGTCAGATACAGATACTGTCATGGCTGCCCTTGTAGAGTATTTATATCCTAAGGACTTAATTGCATCCAAAGTTTCAGCCGTTTTGGTTGCTCCGTGGGTATTAATACATTTTTCAAGAATCTTCTTAAGCTGTTTTTTACCTACATGGAAATCAACCTCAGGAATTAAGAAATTATCAGGGTTTGTTCTGTCTACAAATCCTAAGTCCTGGCTGATGATTTCATTGAAGATAAAACGTCCCAGTGTAGATTCCACTGTTTTAACAATTGTTTCCCCTTCGCTGTTTACACCACTTCTTCTTACTTTAATCTTTGCGTGTAAAGTAATGGCTCCATTTTCATATGCTAAAACAGCCTCATTAACACTCTTAAAGTAATGTCCTTCGCCCATATCACCAGGTTTATGAAGAGTCAGGTAGTAAATACCAAGTACCATATCCTGTGAAGGAACGGCAACCGGGCCACCATCGGAAGGCTTTAACAGGTTATTTGGAGATAACAATAAGAAACGGCACTCTGCCTGTGCTTCCACAGATAATGGAAGATGCACTGCCATCTGGTCACCATCGAAATCGGCGTTGAATGCAGTACATACAAGAGGATGCAGTTTAATTGCTTTACCTTCAACAAGTACGGGCTCAAAAGCCTGAATACCAAGTCTATGAAGAGTCGGAGCACGGTTTAACATAACCGGATGTTCTCTGATTACCTCTTCTAAAACATCCCATACTTCTGTCTGAAGTCTTTCAACCATCTTCTTAGCAGATTTTATATTATGTGCAGTTCCTCTGGCAACTAATTCTTTCATTACGAAAGGCTTAAATAACTCGATTGCCATTTCTTTCGGAAGACCACACTGATAGATCTTTAGTTCCGGTCCAACTACGATAACGGAACGTCCGGAGTAGTCAACACGTTTTCCAAGTAAGTTCTGACGGAAACGACCTTGTTTACCCTTTAACATATCCGATAAAGATTTTAAGGCACGGTTACCAGGCCCTGTTACTGGTCTTCCTCTTCTACCATTATCTATTAGGGCATCCACTGCTTCTTGAAGCATTCTTTTTTCATTACGGACAATAATATCAGGCGCACCTAATTCAAGCAGTCTTTTCAAACGGTTGTTTCGGTTAATAATCCTTCTGTACAAGTCATTCATATCAGAAGTCGCGAAACGACCACCGTCAAGCTGAACCATAGGCCTGATATCCGGAGGAATTACAGGCACTACCGAAAGAATCATCCATTCAGGACGGTTTCCAGATTCTCTAAAGGCTTCTACTACTTCCAGTCTTTTGATGATTCTTGCTCTCTTCTGTCCCGTAGAATCTTTTAAACCTTTTTTTAAATCAGCAGATTCCGCTTCCAGATTGATTGCCATTAATAATTCCTGAATTGCTTCCGCACCCATTCCAACACGGAACTTACTGCCGTATTTTTCATAAGCTTCTCTAAATTCTTTTTCATTTAAAACTTGTTTGTATTGTAAATCTGTATTTCCTTTGTCTAATACAATATAAGCGGCAAAATAAAGTACTTTTTCAAGAGTTCTTGGAGATAAGTCTAAGATAAGACCCATTCTGCTTGGAATTCCTTTAAAGTACCAGATATGGGATACCGGCGCTGCTAATTCAATGTGTCCCATTCTTTCTCTACGGACACTTGCTTTTGTAACTTCAACACCACATCGGTCACATACTACACCCTTGTATCTGATTTTTTTGTATTTTCCACAATGACACTCCCAGTCCTTGCTTGGTCCGAAAATCTTTTCACAGAACAAACCATCTTTTTCCGGCTTTAAAGTTCTGTAGTTAATGGTCTCAGGTTTTTTTACTTCGCCTCTTGACCATTCCCTGATTTTTTCAGGAGAAGCTAGGCTAATTTTTATAGCGTCATAGGTAATTTCCTGAACACTCTCATTGTTTACTACTTCTGGCATCATCTGGCACTCCCTTTCATAGTAACGGGATTCCGGAGAATCCCGTTTTATATTAATCGCGGTTATCTTTCACCAATAAGTGCTTGTGCTTACAGGCTAGGAACACTACCCATTAATCTTCAATTTCATCATCTACTTCTGCTATGTCAACGGTGTCTTCTTCAAAGGAATCAAAGAAGCTTTCTTCTTCCTCTGCAGTAGTCTCACGATATCCGGCTTCATTATAATCTTCATCATATCTAAAGTTACTTTCACCTTCAATTAATGGAGTTAAATCTCCGTCACCATAATCAATATTCTCAGTCATCTTAACTTCCTGGCCATGTTCATCTAAGACAATAACATCAAGTGCCAGAGACTGTAACTCTTTAAGGAGAACCTTAAAGGATTCCGGAATACCAGGTTCTGAAATATTTTCGCCTTTGATGATAGCTTCATAGGTCTTAACACGTCCGGTAACATCATCGGATTTTACTGTCAGGATTTCCTGAAGTGTGTAAGCTGCACCATAAGCTTCCAGTGCCCAAACCTCCATTTCACCGAATCTCTGTCCACCGAATTGGGCTTTACCGCCCAGAGGCTGCTGTGTTACTAGTGAGTAAGGTCCGGTAGAACGGGCATGAATCTTATCATCAACCAAGTGGTGAAGTTTTAAGTAGTGCATGAATCCAACTGTAACAGCACCGTCAAAGTACTCTCCAGTACGACCGTCACGAAGTCTTACTTTACCATCACGATTGATTGGTACACCCTTCCACTCTTCACGGTAAGCTTTATTATTCTCCAGATAATCCATTAACTCAGGATCTAAAATATCCTTGTATTTTGCAACAAAATCATTCCAATCTGAGTTAACATAATCATTTGCCAGTTCTAAGGTATCCATGATATCGTACTCATTGGCACCATCAAATACCGGTGTTGCCACTTTAAATCCAAGTGCTCTTGACGCAAGGCTTAAGTGGATTTCAAGTACCTGACCGATGTTCATACGAGAAGGCACACCCAGAGGATTTAATACGATGTCAAGTGGTCTTCCGTTTGGTAAGAAAGGCATATCTTCTGCCGGTAATACACGGGATACAACACCCTTATTACCATGACGTCCAGCCATCTTATCTCCCACCTGGATTTTTCTCTTTTGCGCAATATATACACGTACAGTCTGATTTACACCCGGAGAAAGTTCATCTCCATTCTCTCTGGTAAATACTTTGGCATCGACAATAATACCATACTCACCGTGAGGAACTCTAAGGGATGTATCTCTTACTTCTCTTGCCTTTTCACCAAAGATTGCACGAAGCAGTCTTTCTTCTGCTGTCAGTTCTGTCTCACCCTTAGGTGTAACTTTACCAACTAAGATATCTCCGGCACGTACTTCTGCACCGATTCTTATGATACCTCTCTCATCCAAATCCTTAAGTGCATCGTCGCCGACACCCGGAACGTCTCTTGTGATTTCTTCCGGTCCTAGTTTAGTATCTCTAGATTCTGCTTCATACTCTTCAATATGAACAGAGGTATACACATCTTCCTGTACCAGTCTTTCACTTAAAAGAACCGCATCTTCATAATTATAACCTTCCCAAGTCATAAATCCGATTAACGGGTTCTTACCAAGAGCCAATTCACCCTGAGAAGTAGAAGGACCGTCAGCAATAACCTGACCTGCTTCAACTTTGTCACCTTTTACCACGATTGGTCTTTGGTTAATGCAGGTACCCTGATTACTTCTTGAGAACTTTAATAGTTTATAAGCAGTTTTTGAACCATCATCATTTTTAATAATAATTTCCTTGGAAGTAGATTTATCTACCACACCGGCTTTTTTGGACACAACACATACACCGGAGTCAACAGCCGCCTTTAATTCAATACCGGTACCAACTACAGGTGCTTCGGTAATCAACAAAGGAACGGCCTGACGCTGCATGTTGGATCCCATAAGGGCACGGTTCGCATCATCATTTTCAAGGAATGGAATCATAGCAGTAGCTACGGAAAATACCATCTTAGGAGAAACGTCCATTAAATCGATTTTGTGTTTTTCAAATTCGAGAGTTTCATCCATATAACGACCGGAGATATTAACGCCTACGAAATAACCGTTTTCATCCAGTGGTTCATTCGCCTGTGCTACTACATATTTATCTTCTTCATCTGCTGTTAAGTATACAACCTCATCAGTTACTCTTGGATTTTTAGGGTCAGCCTTATCTACTTTACGATAAGGTGCTTCGATAAAACCATATTCATTAATCCTTGCATAAGATGCTAAGGAGTTAATCAGACCGATGTTAGGACCTTCGGGTGTTTCTACCGGGCACATTCTTCCGTAATGGGAATAGTGAACGTCACGTACCTCGAATCCGGCACGATCACGAGATAAACCACCCGGACCTAACGCAGATAAACGTCTCTTATGGGTTAATTCACCTAAAGGATTGTGCTGATCCATAAACTGTGACAGCTGGGAACTTCCAAAGAATTCCTTCACAGCTGCAGTAACCGGTTTAATATTAATCAATGATTGAGGGCTTACACCCTCTAAATCCTGTGTCGTCATTCTTTCTCTTACAACACGTTCCATTCTGGACAGACCGATTCTGTACTGGTTCTGTAATAATTCACCGACAGCTCTGATTCTTCTGTTTCCTAAATGGTCAATGTCATCTGCATGACCAATACCATATTCTAAGTGAATATTGTAGTTGATGGATGCTATAATATCTTCTTTTGTGATATGTTTTGGTATTAATTCACAGATATTTTTCTTAATAGCTGTTTTAATATCTTCTATATTATTAAATTCATCTAAAATACTTTTTAATACTGGATAATAAACTTCTTCTGTTACTCCCAGTTCTTCTTGGTTGACATCGACATAATAACCTAAGTCTACCATAAGGTTAGAAAGAACTTTGACATTTCTTTCTTCCGCTTGTACCATAATAGAACGTACTGCCGCGTTCTGGATTTCTGTTGCTATTTCTTCCGTAATGACAGTTCCTGCTTCTGCAATGATTTCACCGGTCTCTTGATTAATTACATCTTCTGTCAGCGCAAAACCTATTACACGATTTTTAAGTGCAAGTTTTTTGTTAAATTTGAATCTTCCTACTTTAGCAAGATCATATCTTCTCGGGTCAAAAAACATGCTGTTAATTAAAGATTCCGCACTTTCTACGGAAAGCGGTTCACCCGGACGTAATTTCTTATACAATTCGAGTAAGCCATCTTGATAATTATCAGATGGGTCTTTTGTTATACTAGCAGTAATTTTGGGTTCTTCACCAAACAACTCCTGAATTTCAACGTTACTTCCTATACCCAACGCACGTATTAATACAGTAATAGGCACCTTACGGTTTCTATCAACGCGCACATAAAAAACATCGTTAGAATCTGTCTCATATTCTAACCATGCACCGCGGTTTGGAATTACAGTTGAGGAGTATAGCTTTTTACCAATTTTATCGTGTCCAATTGCATAGTAGATACCGGGGGAACGTACTAACTGGCTAACGATAACTCTTTCGGCACCGTTAATAACGAAAGTTCCAGTCTCGGTCATTAATGGTAAGTCGCCCATAAAAATATCGTGCTCATTGATTTCATCGTTCTCTTTGTTGTGAAGTCTGACTTTAACTTTAAGAGGAGCTGCATAGGTTGCATCTCTTTCCTTACACTCTTCAATTGAATATTTTACATCATCTTCACACAGCACAAAATCAACAAACTCAAGGCTTAAGTGTCCGCTATAATCTTCAATCGGAGAAATGTCTTCAAATACTTCTTTCAGTCCTTCATCTAAAAACCACTGATATGAGTTTTTCTGAACCTCAATAAGATTTGGCATTTCTAATACTTCTTTTTGCCTAGAGTAGCTCATTCTTACGCCGTTACCAACTTTGATTGGACGTATCCTGTTTTTATCCATTGACGTTTTCACCCCTTGATATTTTATTGGATATTCAAAAATACTCAGAATTATGGTCTTTGTTAACCAAGTTACTGAAATATTCCAGAATAATTTTGTGAAAATACTTTTCATTTTCACACATATATGCTATAATAGATATTGTAGGCATACTACAGCACAATAGTGCAACTTACATATTATCATAAGCTTTTCAAGATGTCAACAATTATTTGTTGACTTTTTCTATTCAAGCTGAATACCAGCAAATTATTCCCTTTCTTTATTGTATTCCCAAAATATAACACTCTATACCGGTACCCCCTAACTTTTTTACAAATTCATCAAATTCTTTTTCATTTGCTCTTTATAATACAATTCTGTTCACATGCCGTCGATCTCAGATTTAATTAGAGGTTAACTTAGAATTGTTCTTATGTCTCATATATAATAGTATCTGATAGGTTAAACCAACGTAGAGTGTGTCGCTTTTTCTGCATATATGTATGACAGGAGAATATAGATTTCCCCATAGTTATAGAATTATCAGCTACGCAAGTTCCTTCACCAGCAGCCTCTTCTCTCATTATCCTGTAATGCATATGGGCAGAAAGGGAATGCATCTTTTGGACTTTAAAAGTGTCTGTCCCAACTTAATGGGGCAGACACATAATAAGAATGGCAATTATTTGATTGTAACTTTAGCACCTTCTGCTTCAAGTTTAGCTTTGATATCAGCAGCTTCATCTTTAGATGCAGCTTCTTTAAGAGTCTTAGGAGCGTTATCAACAAGATCTTTTGCTTCTTTTAAGCCTAAGCCAGTGATTTCACGAACTACTTTAATAACTTTAACTTTGTTAGCACCAACGTCTGTTAATTCTACGTCGAATTCAGTTTTTTCTTCTTCTGCTGCGCCACCTGCTGCAGGACCTGCTACTACAACACCTGCTGCTGCGGATACACCAAATTCTTCTTCACATGCTTTTACTAAATCATTTAATTCTAATACTGTTAAGCCCTTAATAGCTTCGATAAACTCTTGAGTTGTCATTTCGAAATACCTCCGTTTAATATTTTATTTTAAGTTTCGTTTTGTTTTAAAGATTAATTAGGCAACGCCTTCTTGCTTTTCAGCAATTTGCTTAAGCACACGAGCAAAGTTTGTGATAGGAGACTGTAAACTTCCAAGTAATTTGGAAATAAGTACTTCCTTTGAAGGGATTGTTGCGATAACTTGTATGCCTTTTTCATCATAGTAAGTTCCATCAACAACACCAGCTTTGAACTCTAACTTAGGAGCAGTTTTAATTACATCATTAATGATTCTTGCAGGAGCTGTTGCATCTTCGACACCGAAAGCTACAGCTGTAGGTCCTTCTAAATGCTGTGTAAGACTTTCGTATACAGTTCCTTCAAATGCACGTTTTAATAAAGTATTTTTGTATACTTTGTAAACAACACCTGCTTCTCTTAACTGTTTACGAAGCTTTGTATCTTCTTCAACAGTAAGACCACGATAGTCAACTGCAACGATTGCTTTAGATTGTTCTACATATCCTTTGATTTCATCAACGATAGGTTGTTTCAATTCTACTTTTGCCATTCTAGTACACCTCCTTATAGATTTTGACAACGTAGTTTAGATAATGCAACACGCATTTCTCTTACTTTACGTCCTATGGAAAAACAATTCCTGCAACTGCCTGTTATAAGGAATTTTTCTTTTGTTACTACTGTAATGCAAAAGAAAATCCCTTACTGCAAGGCAGTAAGGGATTGATAAAATTCGTTTATCAGCTTTTATCCCTCGGTAGGCGTTATCAACTTATGCCTTGCGGCACCTACTGTCTTCGGCAGTTATTGCTTTAAAAGTATATCATTTATCTATTATAGTGTCAACCATAATTTAAAAATTCTTTGCAAAAATTACTGAGCTAATTTAGCAGTGTTTAATTTAACACCAGGTCCCATAGTGGAAGCTAAGGTTACGCTCTTTAAGTATTGTCCTTTTGCTGCAGAAGGTTTTGCTTTATTGATTGCACCGATCAGCGTATGGAAGTTGTCCGCTAATTGATCTTCGCTAAAAGAAGCTTTACCCAATGGCACATGAATAATATTTGTTTTATCTAATCTATATTCGATCTTACCAGCTTTAATATCATTAACAGCTTTTGCAACATCCATGGTAACAGTACCAGCTTTAGGGTTAGGCATTAAACCTTTAGGTCCAAGTACACGTCCTAAACGACCTACAACACCCATCATGTCCGGAGTAGCAACAACTACATCAAATTCAAACCAACCGTCGTTCTGAATCTTAGGTACTAATTCATCTCCACCAACGAAATCTGCTCCTGCTGCTTCTGCTTCAGCTACTTTATCGCCTTTTGCAAATACAAGAACTCTAACAGTTTTACCTGTTCCGTGAGGCAGAACTACTGCACCACGTACCTGCTGGTCAGCATGACGTCCATCAACACCAAGTCTGATGTGTGCTTCTATTGTTTCATCGAATTTTGCAACTGCTGATTTTTTAACTAAACTAATTGCATCTGCTGCATCGTAAAGACTAGCTCTGTCGATAAGCTTAGCAGCTTCTGCGTATTTTTTTCCTCTTTTCATTCTATTAACCTCCTAGTGGTATTATCGGGAGTATACACAGCTTTCTTCAACTGCCTATTCAGCCTTTGAAGTCCTCATGCAATGTGAAAACTGCGGTGCAATTTTCCATGACAGCTTTGCTGCCATTACCCTCCCACAACTTAACAATTTCTTATTCAACAACCGTGATTCCCATACTTCTTGCAGTACCAGAAATCATACTGATTGCTGAATCAATGTTTGCTGCATTTAAATCAGGCATTTTTAATTCTGCAATTTTTTGTACTTCTGCTTTTGTAATTGTTGCTACCTTGGTTTTATTAGGCGCAGCAGAACCGGATTTCAGATTGCAAGCCTTCTTTAATAAAACTGCTGCCGGCGGAGTCTTAGTGATGAAACTGAAACTTCTGTCCTGATATACTGTAATTACTACAGGAATAATCATTCCTTCCTGATCAGCTGTTCTTGCATTAAATTCTTTTGTAAATTGTACAATGTTTACACCATGCTGACCTAATGCAGGTCCTACCGGCGGAGCCGGCGTTGCCTTTGCAGCTGGAATCTGTAATTTAATATAACCTGTAACTTTCTTTGCCATTATAGCATACCTCCTGAATTTGTGGTTTTATCGGGATTGCCCTCCCACCATCTGGTTTTTCTACTATGCAACGGAAATTCCTAGTATACCAGATGCTTTTGTCTACATTTTTTTTATATCCGTGAAACTTATTTCGACAGGAGTTTCACGCCCAAACATATCGACACTAATAGTGACAATCTGCTTGTGGGTATTAATCTGCTTGATAATACCAGTTGTATTTTCCCACACACCGGAAATAACCTCAACCATATCACCAATTTCAAAATCAATCACAACATCATCTTTCTTAATTCCCATTGACTTCATCTCAATTTCGGTTAATGGGACAGGTTTAGAACCAGGACCGACAAAGCCGGTTACGCCTCGTGTATTACGAACTACGTACCAGGTATCATCGTTCATTTCCATGTTAAGTAAAACATATCCAGGGAACATTTTCTTCTGAACTTTTTTCTTAACGCCGTTCTTTACTTCGATAACATCCTGAAGAGGAACGGATACCTCTAAGATTTGATCTTGAAGCTTTCTGTTTTCAATTGTTTTCTCAATGTTGGCTTTTACCTTATTCTCATATCCTGAGTAGGTATGAACAACGTACCAATTTGTCTTTGACATATCTTCACCCATCCTATTTAATAAGAACTTCTATACCGTATTTAATACCTAAATCTAATATAGAAATAATTACCCCTAAAAAGATAGATATAACAATGACAGCCACTGACTGCTTCGCAAGTGATTCTTTATCAGGCCAAACTATTTTGGAAAACTCAGTTTTAAGACCTTTAAACCAACTTTTCTTTGGAGCTTTTTCTGTTGTATTAGCAGTTTCTCCCATGTTTTCACTTTCCTTTCTTAACAATGCAGTAATAAGTACAGTTTAATATTGTTTTATTTTCTGCTTGTATAGAAGATTAGACATAATTATTTTGTTTCTTTGTGTAATGTGTGTGATTTGCAGAATTTACAATATTTTTTTGTTTCCATTCTGTCTGGATGTGTTTTCTTTTCTTTTGTCATGTTATAGTTACGTTGTTTACATTCTGTACATGCCAATGTGATCTTTACGCGCACAACTTCCACCTCCGCTTAAATTTTAAATTGAGCGAACCAAATAGTAAGCCATTTATTTACAATCGCAATTGTTTTAACCGCTAATTCTTCGGTTCCCTAGTTTTTAGGCATAAAAAAAAGACCTCTTCCATCGCTAGTCTAATATAACATACTCTTATTCATACGTCAACACATTTTTTGTATGCTGAACTATTCTAACACTTCTTTCCACGAAATACAAGTAAAATTTATTTTACAAGTAATCTCTATATTTAAGCAAAAGAAATTTATGTATAATCTCTAATGTATTACAGATTACTCTTTATGGCCTTACTTTAACAATAGAACTGCTCTTACAACTACTACTCAAACACACTCACTTTAGTTTTGTAAAAGCAGTTCATAGGATTTCTCATTTTATTCAAAGCACTTGTTAAGCATTGCCACCTTATTTTATCTATTTATATTTTCCTCCTATTATAAGGGAGCTTAAGCACTTTCTTACCCTTTAACACTACCTAGAGCTACTCCCTGGACTATACTCTTTGACAAAAAGAGATATACAATAATAACCGGGAATATGGACAGTGCAATAAGCATATATACTTGCCCTAAGTCAAATTTTAAGAAGTCAGCACTTCTTAGCTGGGCTATTAATATAGGTAAGGTCTTCATATCTTTTTTATCAAGTATCAAACTTGGTATAAAGTAGTTATTCCAGGAGGCTGTAAAGGAAAATATAGCCTGTACTGCGATTGCCGGTTTCATAATGGGTAATATTATTGTGTTGAACGCCCTAAATTCCGGCGATCCGTCAATTCTTGCCGCTTCAATAATCTCCATTGGAAGACTGCTCTCCATATATTGCTTCAAATAAAAGAATACAATCGGAGCTGCGATAGCCGGGACTATTAAAGGCACATAAGTATTTATTAACTTCCATTCTCTCATTAAGCTGACAAAACCAAGAGCTGATACCTGAGTTGGCACCATCATAATCACAAGAATAAATGTAAATATAGCTTTTTTTCCTTTAAAGTCATAAGCATGAATGGCATATGCTGTTAAGGAGGAAAAATAGGTTGTCAAAACCGCACTGCTTGCCGCTATGATAAAACTGTTTAACAAGCCTCTAAAGACAGGTAAATTAGGATTATCCATAAGGTTATTAAAATTGCGTGCAAATCCTTTGCCAGGTAAAGGCGAAAAGCCTTTTTGTATATCCACATGATTTCTGGTAGAATTAATCAGCAATATGTAAAAGGAGAATAAGCAAACAACGGTTAATAGGATTAAAAATATATAACCAAATATACGCCTGATACGTAAGCTTGAAAGTTCTCTTTTTTCTTTTTCTGTCATGTCAGCTCCTCCTTAATTTTCTTTTTTAGATATTTTGAAATAAACCAGCAAGCTTAAGATTGCTGTAAAGAAGAACAAGATAACAGACAATGCACCTGCCATACCGTAGTTCTTGCTAAATAAATGCTTATTCAAATACATAATTAGAGTCATTGTTGAATTATTTGGCGAACCGTTACCGTTTGTCAGAATCTGCGGTACGTCAAACATCTGCACACCACCTATTAAAGAGGTTATAACAACATACACAAAAATCGGTTTTAATAATGGCATGGTTATAAGTCGGAATATCTGGAGCGATTTTGCCCCATCCACTTCAGCAGCTTCAAATAATGCTGTATCAATCCCCATCATACCAGCCATTAATAAAATAGTGGTATTACCAAACCACATTAAGAAGTTCATCAATGCTATTAACCCTCTTGTGCCATTCACATTTGATAAAAATCGGAAGGGCTCAGATAAAATTCCTACATCAACTAAAATATCATTAATCGGACCAATATCAGAAAACAAGTTAAAAAATAGCATAGAGAATGCAGATGCCATTATAAGATTCGGCATATATATAATTGTTTTAAAAAAGGTTGCACCCTTTAATTTTAGCCTAACATCTGTAAACCACGCCGCTAATAATAAGGATACAATAATCTGAGGAACAAAGCCAAGCGCCCACATGATTAAGGTGTTTTTCGTGTAAATTAACATATCACCTTCCGAAAATATTCTTTTAAAATTCTCTATCCCTACAAAAGTAGGTCCTATATGTGATAAGCCTGACATGTAATTTTCAAAAAAGCTGTTGTAAAAAGTTGATATCAATGGAATCAAAGAAAATACCGTATATACAAGGAAGAAAGGAATTAGAAATATGTATCCCCATTTGGTGTATTTGACACAACTTGTTTTTTTCTTTAACATAAACCCTCCTGCCTGCTTTGTCAGGCTAATTATAGGTCTTATAATCTTTTTCATAAATGCAGGATGAAGAATCGCCTTCATACATGAAGCTGAACCACTTCATCCCTTGAAGATTTTGCCTCCATCCTGCATTCCGTTATCATGGTATCATTTTAAGTAACTAATGTTCCTTAATTTTTATATTCTAGTAAGACAATTCCGGATATTTAATAATCGCATTTTTATAGAAGTTTTGTAAAGCTTCATCTTTTGTTACAATGCCATCAAAGTAATCTTTAAAGTATGTCTGGAAATCTTCATTTAATCCCTGATCATAAGGGGAGATATTGCTCATATCAATCTTTGGAGCTGCTGCTGCAAATAACTTAATATGGTTTTGTCCGCCTAAGAATGCGGATTGGAAATCACTATTAGCAATCTCTTCCATAGCAGCTTTGTTATTGGTATAATCCTGTTCTACTTCAGTGATTTTTTTCATAGTAGCTGCATCACAGGTTAATGTATACATAATATCTCTTATAAGACTCTTATTATCTGTACCAGTTGCACCGCAAATCCATGTTCCACCCCAATAGAACGGAGATGGACCTTCACAAACTGCCCAATCGCCATAGATACCATTACCAACCTCTGCAGCAGCATTTGAATCCGCTAAAGAATACCCCATTAAAGTAAAGTTAATTCCCCAGGTTGAATAAAAGAAGCCAAAAGTTTTTCCATCGGGTCCCTGGTCTGATGACCAAGCGTCACCCCAAAGAGATGTTTTATTGTTGTAACCTTTATCCGTAAATTCTTTTGTTTGGTCTACCCATTTCATCATGTTGTCATCTACAACAATCTTACCGTCCTGTACCCAAGGACCGGACATATTATTAGAGAAAGTTCTATAAGAATCATCATAACCGGATAACATAGTATAGCCTTTTGCTTTCATCTCTTCAGCTATTTTATTAAAATCATCCCAGTTACTTAATCTTTTCTGTACTTCTACAGGATCATCCGTTCCAAATACATCTTTTGCAATGGAACGTCTATACGCAAAAAGTCCGGGAGTTGCCTGCCAGGTAGTTCCTTTTACAACACCGTTGGGATCCGTTACAATATCTTTTGTATACTCATACTGATCCTTCATATCATCAGCACTCAGACCAAGGTCTGCAACACTCATGGTATAGTCTGTATTCACATATTTAAGTGCATAATCCGCTTCAATTAAGAAAAGGTCAAGTTTTTCATCCGTTGCCGCATTTTCTTGTGCCAATAACGCTTCATCCAGTTTATTTTGATAAGCATTATCATCAGAAGGCGTAATAATCCAGTTAACAGTAACATCACCAATTTTACCGGTTCCGTCTCCATTATCTACATATCCTGGATAATAAGCTTTTACACGTCTTTGAAATTCGTCATTCCAGCAGTAAATATTAAAAACTTTTCCTTCTTCCGCAGCCGCAGGTTCTGTTGCTTCTGCACCTTGGGTTGCCCCTTGTGTAGCTTCGGCAGTAGGGGTTGCATCCCCTCCAGTGGTAGGGGTATCATTACCTTTGCATGCTGCCATGGAAAATGCCATTACCAGCACTAGCATGATTGCCAGTATTTTTCTGAATTTCTTCATCCTTAAATCTCCTCCTTGGATTCACTCCCATTAATTTGTTTTTGTTAGATCAGATCTTTTATTCTGCCTTTCCCTTGACAAAACCTAGATAGTATTAAGGTTTCTAACAGATCCTCCCTTAACAAGCTGTACCTTTAGGTATATATTATCTAATGAGGTTGTCATTGGACTCTCTATTAGATTTATAAGCTGCTTAGCAGCTTCAGCTCCAATTTTATCAGTATCCTGTTTAATTGTGGTAAGCTTAGGTTCCAATGCCTGAGATACCGATATACCATCATATCCTGCTACAGATATATCATCAGGAATTTTAAGCCCCATCCTCCTTGCTGTATTCATAACACCAAGTGCTGCATAATCATCAGGAGCAATAATGCAGGTAGGAGGCTCTGGTAGTTCCAACAGCCTGACCGCTAGTTCCTCTGCTGATTCCGCACTACGGTATATTCCTTCTTTAAAATATTCCTCCGGTATTGTTATCCCATTTTCTTTCATAATATTATTAAAACTAACTAACCTGTTATGGGTAACAGATGACTTTGTTCCATGTATGTACGCTATCTTCCTATGCCCTTGATCTATAATGTGCTGTGTAAGTTGTCTCATCCCTTCTACATTATCTGATAAAACAGATATAGCTTCGTTAAAAGCATGATCTATAGTGACAACCGGATAATCACTATTCACAAGTTCAAGCACTTCAGGATCTCCAAACTCGGCACAGGCAATAAATACACCATCAAAATTACGATACCGGCAGTGCTCTAAGTATGTCATCTTTCTATTACCTATGTTATGCTCAATAAAGGTTATGTCATAGCCTCTCTTAGCCGCACGTTCTTTAAAAGATGCCAATATATGTGCAAAATATTCATTCCGCAATCCATGATTGGATAGAGTTGAAAATAACACACCGATATTATAGGTTTTTTTCATCTTCAGCGCTCTGGCGTTCGCATCCGGAAAATATCCAATTTCACTAGCTGCTCTTATAATTAACTCTCTTGTTGCCTCACTGATGTCCTGATATCCGTTCAATGCTTTACTTACAGTTGAAACAGATACTCCACATCTCAATGAAAGATCTTTTATTGTTGCCACTTATTTTCACCACCGTCTTTCCTATCGAAAACAGACTATAACGTTTTCGTATTTTCATTATATAGCATATTGAACAAATTATCAAGTATTATTTTTTATTTTTTATCTCTTTTTCTCCTTATTTTCTATGAGGCATATAAATTCTATATTCGATATGTTCGTATATTACCTATTTTATAAATTTTATTAAGTTCCTTAACTAAAACCCAAACTATTTTCATAATATATTTTCGGTGTTTTCGCAATTACCGATATATTTCCACAAATTTCTACAATACAGAGCATTAACAATAATGCTGTATATTGTTTACACCCAAAAAAGGCCCTGTTCCAATCCAGGAACAAGACCTAAGAATCTTTATCAACCAACCGGTTAATATATATTAAAAATTTTCTTTTGCACCTTTAACAAGCCAATCCCCAGAACTCCGATAACTACTCCCGTAACGATTCCGGCTATCATAAGTATCGGAAAGTAATAAGCAATACTGCTTGTTTCAAGAATTATAGCCGCTACAATAATCTGACCTAAATTATGAGAGATGCCTCCCACAATACTTACACCTACAATGCTGAATAATTTGGACCTTTTTAACAAACTCATAGTAATCCAACTCAGGATGCCACCAGACAGACTATAGATAATACTAAATAAATTACCAAATGTAAATCCTACCAATATAATTCGCAGACAGGATATAGCAAGAGCCTCTTTGGCCCCCATAGCATACAGTGCCATTAATACCACAATATTTGCAAGTCCAAGCTTAACTCCGGGAGCTATGGATACCGGAAAAGGAATTATCGCTTCAATATAGCTAAATATAAAAGCCAATGCTACAAACATACCATAAAAAGCTACCTTTACCGCTGTTGTATTTTTCATGCATTACATCCTTTCCCTTACATCTTTGACTTTATTTTATAATATATAAGGCTGTTGCCGGTACTTAAGGCAACAGCCATTTTTTCAGCTTACTATAACTTTTACCATTTTAGACTTATACTGCTTTTGTCTGTTCCTTTATAGCATTACCGGCAAGTTCAGATAAAATAACTTTGGTAGGACATTTTTCTGCACATTTACCGCAATTGGTACATTTGCTATAGTCGATTTTAGCCAGATTATCAGTCACCTTAACAGCATCGAATTCACAAGCTTTAACACACATCATACATCCGATGCAACCAATACTGCAACCTGCTTTCACATCTTTACCTTTATCATTGGAACTGCAACGAACAAAATGTCCGGTGTTATATGGGACAAGTTCAATTAGATTGTTTGGACATTCTGCAATACACATACTACAGGATGTACATTTTTCTTTGTCAACATAAGCAATTCCATTTATAACATGAATCGCATCAAACTGGCAGACTTTCACACAAGAGCCATACCCGAGACAACCATAGCCGCATTGTTTAGGTCCTTTTCCCGGTGCTACCGCTGCCTTTTTACAGTCCTGAATTCCGTAGTAGTTATATTTCACTTTGGTCTTATCACAACTACCTGCACATTTAACAAAAGCAACCTTTTTTTCAGTCTTACCCGCACTAGTTCCCATTACTCCAGCAATTTGATCATGTACTGCGCTGTTAGCAACCGGACAGGCATTGGCAGGTGCCTGACCCGCTGCTATTGCCTGAGCCAGACTGTCACAACCAGCATAACCACATGCACCGCAGTTATTGCCAGGCAAAAACTCACGTACCTGAACTTCTTTTTCATCTACTTCAACTTCGAATTTCTTACCAGCTACCCCTAAGAATATACCGATTACCGCACCAACAGCACCAATTAGTGCCGCTGCGATGCCAACTTCCTGAAAACTCACTGACAGAACAGGTACATTCCCCAAATTTCCAACTATCTCAAGTAAATTCATCTGCTATCCTCCCTTTAAAGTAAGCCGGAGAATCCAAAGAATGCAATGGCCATCAAGCCAGAAGTAATCAAAACAATGGGCATTCCTTTAAAGGACTCTGGGACATCATTATGTTCAATACGTTCACGAATACCCGCCATGATAACAATGGCTACTAGATAACCCGCAGCTGTTCCAATACCATTTACCACACTGGTTATAAAATTGTATTCTTTCTGTACATTTATTAAGGCTACACCCAGAACTGCGCAGTTGGTTGTTATTAAGGCAAGATATACACCTAGGGCATTGTATAAACCCGGACTATATTTCTTAATTACCATTTCAACAAATTGTACTAATGCTGCAATTACCAAGATAAATACAATGGTTTTGAGATAATCAAGTTCTAACGGCGCCAGTATTAAATCATAAATTAAACTAGCTATAGCAGATGCAATCGTAATAACAAATATTACTGCAAATCCCATTCCTGTGGCAGTTTTAATCTTCTTAGATACTCCTACAAAGGAACACAAACCAAGGAACTGACTCAATACGACATTACTAACCAGCGCTGACCCAATAAATACCAGTAATAATTCTTTCATTAGATTCTTCCTCCTTAATTCTTGGTAGCAACAGAATCATCAAGTTTCTCTCTGTTAGAAACACATTCGCTGCCGCTGCAACCTGAACATCCGCCTCCGCATGCCAGGTTCGAAGAGGAATCTCCTCCGTTGGTTGCTGATTTTAATTTTAACTTATTCTGCACTGCTGTTAACATGGCAAGTACGAAAAAGGCACCAGGTGCAAGAATAAAAATTGTTATCGGTTCATATGCTTTAGGCATTACCTGTGCTCCGAATATTGTACCATTACCTAAAACCTCACGAAACATACCAATTAACATTAAACCGATGGTAAATCCAAATCCCATTCCCAAACCATCCATAATGGAAGGGCCAACAGAATTTTTGGACGCATATGCCTCTGCTCTTCCGAGGATAATACAATTAACAACGATTAAGGGTATATATATACCAAGGGATTCATAAAGAGCAGGTGTAAAACCTTCCATAAGAAACTGTACAATCGTTACAAATGAAGCAACAATTACTATGAAGGCAGGCATTCTGACTGTATCCGGAATTACCTTTCTCAACAGGGAAATTAGGAGGTTAGACATTACCAGTACCGCTGTTGATGATAAACCCATTCCCAATCCATTGCTGGCTGAACTGGTCACTGCAAGAGTCGGGCACAGACCAAGCATGAGAACAAAGGTAGGATTTTCTTTAATCAAACCATTCAATAAGGGTTCTATATATTTGTTCGTTTTTTTAGCACTCATTCTATTTACCCCCTAGTTTCCGGCCGATGCACTTAACGCAAAGCATATACCTGCATTCACTGCATCTACTACCGCCGAAGTTGTTATAGTTGCTCCGCTTAAAGCATCAATCTGGTTATCAGCTGCTGCCCCGCTTTTTGTATATTCAAATTTTTCTACCACTTTATCCGCGAACTGGTTTTTAAATCCTGATTCTGATGCCAAAGCTCCAAGACCAGCAGTTTCATTGTTCACCAGGACTTCCACCCCTTTGGTCTCTCCCTCCAAGGAATATCCTAAAGATATTGTTATGGCACCTTTATATCCATTTTGCGTGGTTATGGACATAACATATCCAATGGTATTTCCAGAGCTATCTAATGCTAAATAAGCATCATCAATCGCAATCCCTGTATAGCCATTCTCAGTTAGTACTGTGGTCGCTGCCTCTGATGCAAGAGCAGCCAAGTTTTCATCTGACCCAAATTCAGCCGCTTCTGCATAAACCACTTTATAAGCTTCCGTTTTCTTCTCCAATAAACGTTGTTCAATAATAGGCGCTGTTAATTCATGAACAAACCCTAAGGAAAACCCTGCAATTACAGTTATAATCACAAGTACCATGGCATCTTTTAGTATTGTACTTTTCTTTTGTTGATTTTCTGTCTTACCCATTTGCCTTGGTCTCCTTTCCAAATGCTTTCGGATATGTCAATTTTTCAATTAACGGCACAAGCATGTTACAAATAATAATCGCATAGGATACTCCTTCTGCGGAGGCACCAAAAATACGGAAAATCGCAGTTAATAAACCAAGAAGGACACCAAACACCACTTGTCCCTTTCGTGTTATCGGACTCGTTGCATAATCCGTTGCCATAAAGAAAGCACCTAACAAAAGTCCGCCTCCGCATACATGCGCCAGCAAGAAATTTGTGTCCAAACCTTTTCCTCCAAACAACACAACAAATACTGCAAATGAAGCTAGGTATGCTACAGGAATTCTAAAAGATATTACCTTCTTAATCAGGAGATATACCGCTCCCACTAATATAGCAATAACACTTGTTTCACCAATAGTACCGCCTGTATTTCCCAAAAACATATCAAGCAGACTAACAGTTTCCCCTGCCTTTAAAGCTGCCAAAGGAGTCGCGCCAGACACTCCATCCAGTGCTATGGCACCGCTTTTTACATAATCAAAGCTACTTGCTGATGCACCAACTGCCGATACTGTAAAATCTGTCATTCTGCCTGCAAAGCTGATTAATAAAAAGCAGCGGGCTGCAAGTGCCGGATTCATAAAATTCTGACCAACACCTCCAAACAGCATTTTAACTACAAGAATTGCAAATATACTACCTAGTGCCGGAATCCACAAAGGAATAGAAACAGGCATATTAAGTGCCAATAACAAACCAGTTACCACCGCACTAAAATCACCCGTTGTTATAGGCTTTTTCATAGCCATTTCATATACACATTCTGTGAGCAAGCAGGTTGCAATACACGTTAAGATTACAAGTAATGCTCTAAGTCCAAAATTATAAATGCCAAATAAGCTGGCCGGAACTAAGGCAATTGCTACATCCTGCATAATAGTTGTCGTGGTTGCAAAGCTCCTGGTATGGGGCGAAGCAGATACGTTTAATAATTTATTCACAATCAGTACCTCTCTCTTTCTACTTTTTTCTGCTTTCAAGAATACTGCGCTTCATCTGTCTAAAAGATTGTGTAAGACTTAACTTTGCAGGACACACATAGGTGCAGCAGCCACATTCACAACATTCCATTCCGTCTAATTTTATAAAGCCTTCAGCATCATTATTTTGCGAGCAGATATACATCTTTTGAGGAATAATCTGTGCCGGACATGCATAACCACATCTTCCGCAACGTATGCAACTGGAGGGTTCCATGTCTGCAACATAATCTTTCGTAAAGCAGAGCAGTGCTGAGGTTGTTTTTGATACCGGAATATCTAAAGAAAAAAGTGCTTGTCCCATCATAGGACCACCGGATATCATCTTTTCCGGTTCCTCTGTAAGGCCACCAGCTGCTTCTAATACCTCACGGAAATTAGTACCGGTTTTAACATTAAAGTTACCTGGTTCTTTCACCGCATCCCCTGCAACTGTTACAATTCGCCTCATTAAAGGAGTAGATTCAGCAACCGCCATATAAATTGCAATCGCTGTGTCTACATTGTTAACAACACAGCCTACCTGGTACGGAAGTATTGTAGAGTTTAGCTTTCTTCCTGTAACAGCATAAACCAATTGTCTTTCCCCGCCTTGCGGATACTTAGTCTTTAACGCTTTAATTTCTATCTTATCTTCACCATTTACAAGCTCGGTTAACTTCTTTATAGCTTCCGGTTTGTTATCCTCTATGCCGATTATACCTTTTGCATTGGGAAACAGCTTGAGAATTATTTTTAAACCATTCATAATTTTTTCAGGTTCTTCTAACATCATTCTGTAATCGGAAGTTAAATAAGGTTCACATTCTGCTGCATTAATTATTACTGTATCAATCTTACTATCATCACCAGGCGTCAATTTAACCTGCGTTGGAAACGCTGCACCTCCGAGTCCTACTATACCGGACTCTTTAATGATACTCCTGATCTGCTCCTTTGATAGCTTAGCATAATCCCTTTTCTCACCCAAACCTTCGATAGGTTTGTACAAATTATCATTCTCTATTATAACAGATTCTACCATCAAACCAGATGAAGTCAATCTGGGTTCCACTGCTTTTACCGTACCAGAGACAGCACTTATAACATTAGCTGAGATGGCTCCATCAGCCTCTCCAATTTTTTGCCCCATCAAAACATAATCGCCTTTAGCAACTATAGACTTGGCAGGAGCACCGATATGCTGTGACATCGGATAAACCAGTTCACCTTTTGGCATTAGGACTTTGGTCTGCTTATCCTGGGTTAATTCCTTACCTTCATAGGTATGGATGCCACCCTTAAATGTTGCTGTTCCCATGTTCTTAATCCCTCTTTCTTTTAATAATATTGCATAAAATTGCATTTGTTACTTCCATTTAGAACTTGCCAAATTGCACAACACTTTTATTTTAACATAAAAAAGTGTATATTTCACTATTTTTTTTACATTTTGACCTAATATGTCGATATTGATAATATTTTTACGGCTTTAAAACTATTATTAATCAGTTTCAAATAGTAAAACCGTGTAATTTGGACTATTTTTCATTTTACCATTGTGTTTTATGTACAAATCAAACAAAAATACAACCATCTTTTTGACATAATCACCCATTTTATTATGGGGCTTTGTGAGATTTTTGACTATCTACTCTATAACATGACCATTTATCTCCCCACTCTATTACAATTATATGTTTTGCTTATATATGTGTCAATAAAAAATAACCATTATTTTTAGTAACAAAATAAGCTGCTGCAATTTTATAATCAAATTAACAGTAGTTCCAAGAACCTTAGTTCATAAGATTTATAATCATGCAACAGCTTAAACCATTTAATTCTTATCTGCCTTTAAAAGGCCTGACTGTATTTTGATTTATGAAGATATTTTTCCTTGGTTGCCAGACCTCCCCTTATATGCCTTTCAGATTTATTCAGGTCCAATACAACTCTGGCTCTGTTGGCAAGTGATGGATTAATCTGTGCGAGACGTTCCGTTACATCTTTATGTACAGACGTAACAAAAGTGAACGTAAATAGATATCAACGAATAAAATGTATATCTGCAAAGTTACTTTCTTCTAGTTCTCTCCAAAGATTTTCGGTACAAACTTTAACACAAGCTTCTACTACCTCTGCATCATAATAAACACCTGCATATTTTTTTATTTCTTCCATAGCATATGTAATGGAAAATGCAGGCTTATAAGGGCGATGTGCAGTGATTGCTTCAACTACATCCGCAACAGATATAATTTTAGCTTCTAATAATATCTCTTTATCTGTTAATCCATAAGGATAACCGCTGCCATTGATTTTTTCATGATGTTGTAGTACAATATCAGCAACCGGCCAAGGAAAATCTATCTTGCTTAATATGTCATATGCACATTCTACATGGCCTTTTATCAGTTCAAATTCAGTCTTTGTTAATTTATCGGGTTTCGTTAAAATTGCTGAAGGGACTCCCACCTTTCCTATATCATGAAGCATGGCCGATATATAAAGCCCTTCCAGTCGATTCTTATCCATTTTTAATTTAGAAGCAATTTTACATGCCAGCAGAGCAACCTTCTTTTGATGCTTTGCCGTATAACTATCTTTTTTTTCAACCATGTAACTTAAAGCAGCTACTGCATCCATTATGCTTTTTTTATGAGAAGGTTCGATTGTGTCAGGTCCTCTTCTTTGTCCTGAGACATTTACCTGTGTCAGCTCCCATATTTTAAACCGAAGCTGCTCATTTACTGCATTTAGTTGTTCATAGGATACCTTCAATTCTTCGTAATCAATCTGACATTGGTTATCTGATGTAACACTCTTATAGCTCTTTGCAATATAATCTCCAAAAGTAATAGCAAAACTTTCAAAAAATTGTACCAGTAAATCCCATAAAATCGAGCTATTAATTATATCCGCATTATGGTATAAAAAAATATTAGCTGTGACATAATCTCTATAGTAAACAGGTATTCGGTACATTTTCAAACCATTCAGACAACTTATTTCTCTTTTACAATGCAGACAGCCCGAATTATTTTTCCAATATTCATTAAGACACATACGATGAAATTCTTCATGGCTGCAAGAGATATCAGAACAAACAGAGTTCCAGCCGGCGCATACGATGAGCTCACCGCTGTTATCTACAATAGCAATAGGCACTTTGATAATTTTATAAAAGTCATTAAGTGTTTTTTCTAATACGTTAATATTAAGAAGTTCCTTAATCTTAATTAGCATTCTTGTACCCCCCTACAGAATTGCATAACAAATGGAAAAGCCCTAAATATCCCACCAAATACCTAGAGCAATTTTGTATAGTAATTTGCTTTTCGAGCAAATTATAACATTAAACTTCCTCTATAATCAAGTTATATCAGCAAAACTTGAAAATTTTATGAAGAATTTAGCAGAAATAAGTATTTTAATGACGTATTATGTAATATTTAACCAAATTTGAAAAGTGGAGTGATTATACATATGAAGAATATGAAAAATCTTATCGGCGATAGAGTGCGTGAAGCACGGCACAAGAGAAATCCAAAGATTACCCAGGTAGACTTACTGGCGCGGTTGGCAATCCGCGGAATATATATGGAAAGTACTTCCATATCAAAAATTGAATCTTTTAAAAGGCCAGTTACAGACATTGAATTGGTTGCTATTGCTGATGCCTTAAATGTCAGCATTCTTTGGCTCCTGAAAAAAGAGTAGTTAAATTGTAGATATTTTTTATTTTTGCTGATAGGCTATATCGAGGAGTGGGGATTCCGCATAATATATCGATTGTTTATGCGGGCCCCCTTTGTTACATCTTTCTAACTGTACACCTCAAGGTAGATGTCTACATTACCTTCTCCATCCACTTCAATCCTGTTTAGAAGTTTACTTAATACGTCATTTGACCGAATCCTGCCTGATAAGGCAATTTCTATTAATTGATTCAATTTGCCTTTATCCGGCATGTTATCTTTGCTTTGTTTTTCTTGCATGAGCATTTTTAGTTCCATAAGGCACTGTTCTTTTTTGGCGTCGATAACGATTGTTCTTTCTTTTAATTCTGCAAGGGTAATTATGTCATTTGTATACAGGGTTATGTATTTTTCTTTCTGCTTTTCTACCTCTATAAGTACTTTTTGATACTCTTGTTCCCTTACGGTAATGGAGTCACCATTCATTATCAACTTTTTGTATTCTCTTACCATCTGCTGCATCTGATAAGAATTATCATTAAGCGATTCCAGAAAGTAATCCCGTATACGATTTACTAAATATTCTTCTTCAATGGATGCTGCATTCTTACAGAATTCTTTTCCTTTTCCGTTGTGTCCCATACAAACCCAGGTTATCCTGGTATTCCTATAGGTTCTTACAAGTCTTCGATAAGAGGAGCCACATTCCTTACATCTCATAAGCTGGCTAAAAGTATGCTTCCCTGTGACATTTTTCCCAATTTTCAGTGATTTCTTTCGTTCCTTAAGCAAACTCTCCGCTTTACAAAAAACTCTCTCATCAACAATTTTTAAATCTGCGTTTTCTTTTATTAACCAATTATCTCTATCTACCGCTTTTCTTTTTCCTGTTAAGAAATCTTCTATTTCCTCTTTTCCATTTATGATACGACCGATATAAATCTCATTTGCTAATATCCGGCTTACTGCAACCTGGCTCCACAGACATCCCCTTTTGGTCACTAACCCTTCTTTATTTAATAAAGCAGCAATTCTGGAAGCCCCAAGCATTTTTTCTGTGTACATATGAAAGATTCTACGTATCACTTTCGCTTCTTCTTGGTTAATGGCTAACTGAAAGTACTCTCCGGGCGTTTTATCATATCCATATATTAGATTCGGAACTCTTCCCTGTACAGCATTCTGACGTTTACCAAACCTGACACGTTTTGAAGTATTCGCACTTTCTTCCTGCGCAATTGCACTTAACATAGTTAACATAAACTCAGAGCTGTCTGAGGAGGTCTGATCGTAATTCACAAAAATCACTTTAATATTAAGTAGTTTTAAACTTCGAATACTCGTCAAAAAATCTACTGTATTCCTTGCCAGACGGGATACGTCTTTTATAAGTACTACTTCAAATAAGGACTGTCCCGCATCTTTAAGTAGTTTTATTAGCTGGGTTCTGTTCCGCATCTTCGTTCCGCTTTTTCCTTCGTCTGCATACATACCAACCAAATCCAAAGAATTTCTATCCGCATACTCTCTAAAAAACCTCTGTTGACTATCCAGGCTGTCCAATTGCTCCTCTTTACTAGTGGATACCCTGCAATATGCTACGGCTTTCATCCCATCACCTTTTCCAAATATGGTATATTTTTAGCCTTTAGGGCTTTTCACCTGATTCTTTCTCTTGCTTATTTATTATTAAACTGTTTTCAAGCATATCTTTCAGTACGATTCTGCCGATAACTTTGGCCGTCACCTCCTTTGAATTTGGATTATGAAATGTAATCTTTCCCCTTTTTTTACCTGCAACCGGCTTTTGTTTGTCTAGAAGTTGTTGCTCCTGTTTTAATTTTTCCATCTATTCTGCCAACACTCTTTTTTTCATCCTATGACGAGCTTTGAGCAGTTATGCTTAATAACCTAACTTTCCTTTATAAATAATAAACCATCACTGTCAAGCTTCACAAAGAAAGCCCCATGACCTTATCATACAATGATACACTGCAATGTATGATAAGAATCAGGGGGCTTATTTAATACTTTCTTCTAATACTCCTTTTTACTTACAATAGATAGGGATATATTATACGATAAGAAAAAAATAACAAGAACAACAACCGGAGCAGCAAAAGCTGCAATTGTCAATTGACTTTCCGTCGGTAATGGAATGTTATACTTTTCTACTGCTTTAGCAATTAATAATATTACTATTGTGGGTATTACTGCTACAGCTGCCATAATAAGACGAGCCTTCTCTATTCCCAGTTTAAATATCAAAGGAAGTATTACACTTGAGAAAACCAACATAACAAAAAATAAAGACACATTAATGGCAAGTAATTCAATAGTAATTGGCAACTTAAGAAAAACTGATAAAATAAAGGCTATTACCATTGTAAATAATGAGCCGGCTACTCCGGAAAGTAATAGCAGGAGATACTTAGAAAGCACTAAATCCTTTCTAAGTATGGGCATTGTCAGGGCGTATTTATCCCAATGGGCATTCTCATCGTATGCCATAGCATTTATTGACATCATTAATGCCAGCAAAATTCCCATTCCCATAAAATAATTGGGACTTTTTAAGTTTACTGCTAACAGGATAAATATAAAACAAGAAAAACCAAATTGTTTCATATATTTTTTTAAATTAAATAAATCCTTAATTATCAAACCAATCATATAAATCTCCTTCCAACATAATTCAAGGCTGCTTTATTCACCTCTTACCTTAAACAATATAATCTCCTCAATAGTAGTATTATCTACAGTCAGGTCTTTTCGTTCCCTCAATAACTCCTTTTTATTATTAACCATTACATCACAACCAAATTGATTCGTACGTACTCCCACAATATGTTTTTTATTCAGAGAAGACAGCTCTTCCTTTTTGCAATGAACCACCCCATATTGATATATAAGTTCATCTTTACTTTCACTAAATACAATTTGCCCTTGGTGAATGAATGTAATATAGTCCGCAACCTTTTCCAAATCACTGGTTATATGAGAGGACAATAATATAGTGTTGTTCTCATCCTGTATAAATTCAAGGAAGATATCCAGTATTTCGTCTCTAATGACTGGATCTAATCCACTAGTCGCTTCATCCAAAATCAAAAGTCTGGCTTTATGAGATAAGGCAACGGCAATTGACAACTTCATCTTCATACCGCTGGAATATTCTTTCACGACTTTATCTGTTGGCAGACGAAACTTTTTTACATACATATCAAATTCCGCAGGCTGCCAATTTTTGTAAACGTGTTTCATTATCTTAGATATCTGATTTACATTCAGATTCTCATGAAAATAACTTTCATCAAAAACTACACCAATCTGTTCTTTTATGTTGCAGTCTTCCTGTATCCTGTTCGTTCCAAGTATTGTTACATTACCTTTATCCATCCGAATCAAGTTTAAAATCGCTTTTAAAGTAGTGGTTTTACCGGCACCATTCTCCCCTACAAATCCCATAATACTCCCCTTTGGTACTTTAAAGCTAACATCTTTTAGACTAAAATTAGCGTACTGCTTCGTTACTCCATCCAACTCAATTGCATAGTCCATTCTTTTTACAGCATCCTTTCCTTTTATGTTTTCTTCACTCACACCTTAACTATTCTTCTCTATATATAACTTCCAGCATATCCTTTAGCTCTTGCATGGTTATACCGCTGGTTTTTGCACTGTCCACTGCCTTTTGCAAATGTTCCTCTGTAATTCGGTATTGCTGTTCCTTAACTAAATCTGTATTGGTCTCTGATATAAAGCTTCCCTTCCCGACTACAGTGGTTATAAAACCATCCCGCTCTAGATCCTCATAAGCTCTTTTTGTAGTTATGACGCTTATTCTTAGCTCCTTGGCCAACAGTCTCATGGACGGAAGTGCATCTCCGGGTGTTAGTTCCCCGCTTAAAATGTAATTCTTAATCTGCATGGTAATCTGTTCATAAATAGGCTTACCACTAGAATTACTTATAATAATATCCACCACTTCACCTCGATTAATGTTATTATTGTATATACCCTATATATACAATATACTCTCTAGATACATTTTTGTCAATCTGTTTTTTTGTAATTCGTTCCTCTCGTAACTGTGTGTATAAAAAAAACCCGAAACCGTTATTAATTGCCGGTTTCGGGTCGTCATATAATTAATTATACTATTAAATTGTAGACAAAATAATAAAATTTAATACAAATAGAGCAACGGTTACCCAAAGTATTGGATGTATTTCTTTTGCCTTACCTTTACACACTTTAACAATACAGTAAAAGATAAAGCCGGCAGCAATACCGTAGGATATGCTGTAGCACAGTGCCATGAAAATAGCCGCAAAGAAGGCAGGAATTGCTTCATCTAAATCAGTCCATTCCACTTCTTTAAAAGAAGAGAGCATCATAATCCCCACCGCAATTAAAGCAGGTGCTGTTGCCTGTGCTGGAACAATACTTACAATTGGTGCAAGGAACATACTTAGTAAGAAAAGAATTGCTGTTACAACTGCCGTAAGCCCGGTTCTTCCGCCTGCTCCGATACCCGCAGCACTTTCAACATAAGTTGTAGTGTTGGAAGTTCCAAAAAGAGCTCCGATAGACGTTGCAACGGAATCAGCAAATAAAGCCCTGTCCATTTTTGATTTAAAGCCCGTTCCATCTTGAAGAGCTTTTTCATCTTCCTCATCAAAGATACCTGTTCTTTTACCAGTACCGATAAAAGTTCCCAAAGTATCAAAGGTATCAGATAAACTAAAAGCAAAAATAGTCATTAATATTTGTGGAATCTTAGAGGGGTCATTGGTAAACAATGAGATTAAGCCATCTTTACCAAGTGCAGCTCCAAAAGTTTCTCCAAGTTGTACAAAAGACTCTGAAAGACTTGTAGTGGTTCCTAAATTAGATAAGTCAACTACACCCATAGGAATGGCAATTACAGTAGTCAAAGCTATACTAATTATAATTGCACCCTTTACCTTTAATACAAGCAGTATAATAAGTACTACAATTCCGATTAAAGCAAGGATAACACTAGATGTGTTAAACTTAACAAGACCGGGTACGATAGCACTATTAGCTACTACTGTTCCGCTGTCCAGTGAAACATAGGTGCCCGGATCTGCTGTAAATTCAAGTAAACCTGCATTTTTAATACCGATATATGCGATAAAGATACCAATACCACCGCCGATTGCACTTTGTACACTTGCCGGTATGGCTTTAATAATTAATTTACGAATCTTTGTAACTGTAATTAGAACATTAATCAAACCGCATAGGAAAACCATACCTAACGCCTGCTTCCAAGTATAACCAAGACCAAAACATACAGTATAAGTAAAGAAAGCATTTAATCCCATACCAGGAGCCTGTGCGTAAGGCACATTTGCAAACAATCCCATAACTAAAGTTCCAGCAACAGATGCGAAAATGGTTGCCAAGAATACCGCTCCGTGAGGGATTCCTGTCTGGCTTAGCATCTGAGGATTAACAAAGATAATGTACGCCATCGCAAAAAATGTGGTGATACCTGCTACGATTTCTGTAGACACTGTGGTACCGTGTTTTTGAAGTTTGAAAAATTTTTCCATAACTTTCTCCTTTTCATGTGTTTTTCCTTAAGAGAGACCCTTAATAATTTTACTCTTACTTAAAGAAGACTCTTAATTTCATTGCACAGAGTTGCAATTGCATAGGGCATTCTGCCCTTCCCCCAAATAATTTCGTCAGCATACCAAATAAAGCTTGAGGTTTCATGCACAAGACTGAAACATAACAATTATATATGATTCCTGCAAAATTTCAATCAACAAAATCAATTTTAGTCATTAGATTTTATCATAGGTTTTATATGATTTACTTATATATAGCAGGTTAGTCTTTATTTTTCCTAATATTCGGTAAAACTATTAGCTGAATATTTTAATTTTACTAAAGCTATGATATACTTTTGCTATATTTAATATTGAAGTATATATCTTTTAACTTTGTGTAAATAACTGGTATATATAACAGTTTGGATTTTTAACAACAAATGCCCCCTTCCCTGTTCTAAAAAGAGTTTCATAATTGCGATAAAACAAATCACTTTTTAAAGGAGAAAACAGTATGTTTTTTCAAATCCTGGAAGACTTAAGTCCTATTTCCCTTGATGAATATAATACCAATATACTGACACTCGGAATAATTACAATCGAAGAGCTGGAGAATTGTTATACGACTTTTGGATTTTCCGAATTGACAGTATCTGAATGCAAAAATAACACCAGACAGATACACGGTGCAATTGAAATTTATGAAGATTATCATTTTAGTATTCTTACCGGAATGGAACGAAAACACATTATACGGCTAATGGACCGTATTGCTATCTTCATTAAGGAAAATCTGTTCTTAATTGTAACCATTGAAGATACTAATAACAGTATACAAAATGATTTGTTCGAATCCTTAAAGCATCAAAACCTCTCGAAAACCTCTTTGGAACGCTTAATCTATAGTTTCTTAGAGCGATTCATCTATGATAATTACAAAATTTTAGAAAAAATTGAGATTGAAATCAGCAGTCACGAAGATAAAATCAACGATAACCGCCTATCAAGAGATTTCAATCACGAAATTACACGAATTCAAAAAAAACTTCTATTGCTTGATAATTATTATGAGCAACTAGCTGTTCTTGGAGAGGAACTTGAGGAAAATGCTATTGATATCTTTAAAGAAGAAAACCTACGATACTTTAAATTATTTACAGAAAGAGTTACCAGATTGAGTACTCATACCAGAATGCTAAAAGACTACCTTGTCCATGTAAAGGATTCTTACCATGCACAGCTGGATTATAATTTAAATAATATTATGAAAATGTTCACTGTAGTTACCACAATCTTCCTACCACTCACCTTAATAGTCGGCTGGTATGGCATGAATTTTTCATATATGCCGGAACTTAGCTGGAAGTATGGCTATCTTTTTGTAATAATCCTAAGTATTTTAGTTGCTATTATCTGTATTCTATACTTTAAGAAAAAGAAGTTTTTATAATAATTGGCAGAGCTTTAACCTGCCGATTATTCTCTTTCTTCTTCCTTTTTCCGAAAATATTCGTCCGCGATAAACTCAGCGCTTTCAGTCCATAACAGGGAGTTTGTCTTTTGCAGAGATTCATAAACCTTAGATTTATAGAATTCATACAGACACTTATCAAAGTCCTCCTCCGTTCTTTCTGCTATTAACCGTACTACATGTTCTACAAGCATGATTATATCAAGCGTTATGTCTTCTCCTTTATATAAGTAGCGGTTTAACATACATTTATATCCTCCCTAAGTACATAAGGCTTTTAAGCGCCTTAGGGGTATGTAAGGACACCTGGTCATGAGCCTGATACGGCCTAAGCCTTTCCAATGCCATATCTTCATTATAGATTCCTGCTACGTATAAGGCAACTGTCCGCATGGTGTTATCGTCTGCTACCGGGCCTATGACTACATCATAGCAATGCCTTGTACCACCAAGCAGACGGTTATCCTTTATCATTAAAAGCCACTCTTTGGTAAGACCGCAGAAAATCTTTACGCTAAGCTCTGGCATAAGGGATAATTTAAACTTCATAACGATTTTTCCGTCTCCACCATACCTCACATACATATTCTCTGCCCAGTTTGATGCCTGTTCCTCAACTGTAGTTGTATAAAATCCCTTGCCGAAATCTCTCTTATCCCTGGAATGAAAAAGATCTACCTGGTCAAACCTCACATTTGTACCATGATACAGCATCAACTCATCCATCCTTACTTTTTCTCCTTAAGACATCCTCCACAAAATATATACTTTCTTCCAGACTTTGTGTATGGAGAGCATGATACTGAGAGCGTAATAAGGTGAGAATACCATTTTGCCAAAAAAGTTCAAAGACCTCTTTGGGATTCATTTTGTGATGGTATGCATATCCTTCAATGGCTTCCACAATGATTAAATTCTTATCCCGTTCACTCTGACTCAAGGAATTCCCTCCTTTAAGCTGATTCTATACTATGGGCGATGATATTCTCTACATTCTATGCATCACCAGATACACTTAGTATAGCTTTTAACGGTAAAGATTATTCCATTCAAATAACGTTCACTCTTGTAACGTCTGTATGTACGGTTGATTTAGAAATGCCAAACTGCTTGGCGGTCTGTCTGACGGTTGCATTGTTATCAATTATGTAATTGGCTATTTCTACTGCCCTTTCTTCTATATAGCCTTTCAAAAGGAAATCCCCCTATTGTACTTGTTTGTATATTGTATGCAGCTTAATTGGAAATTATATCCCTTTGCAACTACAAACTGCCCTCAAACCTGACGGGTAGATGCATAAAAGAAGCTGCTGCAAATGCTTCCCTACCGGATAATGCTTGCAACAGCTTTAAATGATTAATAATCTTCCCTTACTCCGAATTCCGCAGATTCAACCCACTCCTCCGGTCTTGTAGTTAATTTAACCAATTCCTCTAGTACGATACAATGGATATCTTCCTGATGTATTAAATAACTATAGGTAGTTTTTGTTTGTTCATCCCCTGCCTTTTCCTTGAGCCCTTTATAAAAATCCAGGCTTTTATGCTCCATTTCTAAAGCAAAGCGGTATGATTCCAATTGACTGGGAACGTCTTTTATATCACTTTTAACATCACCTAAGCCTTGAAATAATTCTCTCGCTCTTGTAAGCAACTCTTCATCCTTTAATTCTGCTGTAAGTAAATCAGCCTTCCCCATAAGTATGCCGGCGTGCTTTTCTTCCTCCTCAGCCAATAGAGTAAATACCACCTTAAGGTTATTGTCTTTGTGCTTTTTTGCCTGTTCTCTGTAATATTTCTCCAAATCAAGTTCCAAGGATAGAGCTAGTTCTAATGTATCCATAGTTTTCACTCCTTTTCTTTTGAGTTATATACAATAAACTTATCTGGTTTTTAGCTTTCTGTCAAGGTTTTCCTTGCATTAAGCCATTTCAAGTTCTCTTTTGTATTTTTTACGGGTCGCCAGTCCGCCGCGTATATGTCTTTCCGACTTATTAAACATTAGTATATCATTTACCTCGTGATAAAGCTGTTTGTTAACCACCGGTAACCTGTCCTGCAAATCTTTATGGACAGTAGACTTACTGATACCATATTTCATTGCAGTTTCCCTGACCGTGGCTTTTTTCTCTATTGTATAAGTAGCAAGCTCAATGATTCTCTCTTCTATGTATTGCTGCATCACAGGGCCCCCAAGCATGTTTTTTCTAATATATGCTTGTTTGTCCCATGATATTACAGAATACTAATAACCTTCCACCCTTCGTATTCTGCGCAGTTCGTTTCGTTTAATACCGCCTTCCCATTCCGCTATCTGAGCCTCCGTTTCCAAGATAAGACGTGGCACTCTTGCCGGCTTTTCCTCTTCATCTAAGGCAACCATAACCAAATATGCCCTGTTAATAGGCCTTCTCTTTCCGGATAAATCTTCTGCATAAGTATCCACTCTAACTTCCATTGAGGAATTTCCTACATACGTTAATCTTCCAACAAGCAATAAAGTATCATTCACATAGGCACCCGCCTTAAATTGCAGATTATCAACGGCTGCGGTTATTACATTACGTTCTGAATGCCTTCTGGCCGTAACACCTGCTACAACATCAATCCACTCCATTAACATTCCCCCAAACAAACGGCCGGTTCCGTTAATATGCTGGGGCATTAAAAGTTGTACCAGTTCTGTTCTGGAATCTTCAACACGCTTCTCCATATCGGCTTCTCTCCCATTATCCTATTGTTCTTCTGAAATTTTTATATTCTCCCTAAATCCCTTGGTATAATGTATCTGATAATCTTCTGTAATAAACACGGCATAAACATCATCCATACTTTCTATCAACTCTGTCCCCTTTTCCAATCCTAAGGCAAAACAGGTTGTACTAAGCCCCTCTCCATCTACGGAGCTTTTTGATATAATGGTAACTGAAATCAATCCCATATTAACAGGATAACCGGTAGCGGGGTCTAATATGTGATGGTATAGTACATTATCCTTTATAAAATATCTTTCATAAATCCCCGAAGTTACTACTGACCTATCTTTTAATTCCATCGTAGCCACAATTTCATTTCGGTCAGCAAAAGGTTTTTGAATACCTACTTTAAACGGCCTGCCATCGGGTTTTTCTCCTACACATAGTACATTCCCGCCTAAATTTATCATCGCGCTTTTTACACCACGTTCCAGAAGATAGTCTTTAATTAGGTCTGCTATGTACCCCTTTGCCACAGCACCAAGATCGATACCCATACCTTCTTTTTTAAACCCTGCTATTCCATCCTTTAACTCTATATCTTCATAGCCGATTCTGGTGACAGCTTCTGCCAGCTGTTCTTTTTCCGGTACTACGGCTTCTGTGCTTGTAAAATTCCACAATGAGGTAGCAGGTTCCACTGATATATCAAATATCCCTTTTGATATATCACTGTAATAATATCCTCTTTCCAATAAATCATACAAGATATCAGACACTTTATAACCACTTTTATCTTCCGCTTTCTCTAAAAGCCCATGGTTTAAACGGTATAATTCACTCGTTTCTGAGGTTCTGCTGAATATTTGTTCATATTTGTCACACAATTCCATAACACCATCTAACACAGATTCATCCTGGGTATCATACAGGGTTATGTTAATAACAGTATTTAACTTAAAGGCATTTCTAGAAATAGGTGTTGTCTGGACTTCTTCTTTTTTAACATTTTTGCAGCCGGTTAGTAATATTAGAGACAGGATTGTTAATACTATACCTAGAGAAAAAATTTTTTTAGAATACTTGCTTTTAATAGACTTGTTTCGTTTACTCATAATGATAGAAATACCTGTTTGTTATACAGCACCTGTCCTAAAAGACAGAACGCCGTCCTTTCATTTTATTATTGTGTATCCTATTGTAAAGCATAATTTATACTCTGATTTTAGAAAGCATTATTCTATGCCAGAGTGTCTGCAAGTAAACATTTACAGTTAATTCCTGTAAATATCTTTATTATACTGTCTTTGAATGCATTTGCTTACATTACTGTTATTTTATAGAAATCAAAGCTAACTGTCAAGGCGGGTATTGTTAAAACAATGACGGATTTAGACCAAAACTCTTTACTGAAATGTTTAATTATGTTAAAATAACTTAGTTGGTTCACATAGATAAAATCTGCCTACAGCATGAAAACTGCCCGCGGCTTTCATATCTCCTAAAGTACTAAAGTTTTGGTTTAATTGTTATTAGAATAACAATGCTTTTACATAACAATTTTAGGAGGAATAACCAATGCTTTGTAAAAAATACAGCGGCTTTTTTGGAGGAATTCATCCCGCCGACGGCTCAGACAAAGAATTAAGCTTACAATCTCCTATTGTAAGTGTAACTCCAGATGTTGTTGAGATATCTTCTGAACAATCAACAGGAAGTATCTGTCACTTTAAGCCGGTAATCGGCGATAAGGTAACGCTTGGAGACCTTATCGGCATACCGAAAAACTTTACTGCTGTAAACCTTCACGCCAGTATCTCAGGTACCGTTACGGATATAAAGACTTATGAATATCCAAGAACCGGCGCACAGGTTACTTTCTTAAGAATAGAAGGAAACGGCAGAGCGGCTGTAAAGACAAATCAGGAATATCGTTTCAAATTAATGGATATAAGCCATTTATCCAGAGAGATCCTTCTAAATAAAATGAAAGAGGGCGGTTTAACCGGTATGGGCGGCGCAGGCTTTCCCACCCATATAAAATATGAAACGAAGCAGCCTATTGATATGGTCTTAATTAATGCGGCAGAGTGCGAACCTTATTTAACCTGTGACCACAGATTAATGCTAGAATATGGCATGGAACTCATTAACGGCATAAATCTTCTTATTAAAGCAGCAGGTGCTCAAAAAGCAATCCTATGCTTAGAAGATAATAAAAAAGATGCCGGCTTGTATCTTGAAAATTTAATATCCGGCCTTAATGTCCCAATAAGCATAAAGCTATTGCCTACCAGGTATCCTCAAGGAGGGGAACGCCAGCTAATTCAGGCAGTTACTAATACAATGGTTCCAATAGGAGGTCTTCCTGCCGATATCGGGATTATTGTAAACAACGTAGCAACCGCAAAAGCCATGGCTGACCTTGTATTCGGGGATACACCCTTAATTGCAAGGTGCGTAACTGTAACAGGAAAGGTGAAGAATCCAGGTAATTACTATGTTCCTTTAGGTACCAGTTATTCTTCCCTTCTACATCTTGCAGGAGGGATTACTACCTTAAACAACAAGGTAATTCTAGGAGGACCAATGACAGGCAATTGCGTCGGTATTGACGTAACAGAAGCAGATGTATACGGAAGTGTTACCAAAACTTCCTCAGCCATTATAGTGCTTGAGAACAGCTCCCTTACGGAAACTCCCTGCATTCGCTGTGGTGCCTGCGTAAGAATCTGTCCGGCAGGAATACACCCCTTTAAAATTGACAATGCATACTTAAGAGAGGATTTGTCAATTTGCGAGAAATTATTTGCGACGGAATGCATTGGCTGCGGCAGTTGTTCTTATGTCTGCCCGGCCAAAAGGGAATTAGCTCGCAGGAATATCTCTGCGAGGAATGAAGTCAAAAAAATACGCAGGGAAAGGCAGGTAAAATAAATGCAAAGCAAGAAAGAATATCTGTTATCAAAAAAAATGCCCCATATCCGTTCTGTGATTACAACCAGACAGATTATGGTGGATGTAGCTATTGCATTACTGCCTGCTCTGATTGGTGCTGTATATTTTTTTGGCTACCGTTCCCTGCTGCTTGTATTGGTCAGTGTTATAACCTGTGTATTTTTTGAATTCCTATGGCAGAAGCTCAGACATGAACCGGTACTCATCGGTGATTTCAGTGCAGTTGTTACGGGAATCCTGCTTAGCTTCAACGTACCGGTAACTACTCCTTACTGGGTAGTGATTGCTGCTGGCTTTTTTTCCATTGTAATTGCAAAACAGTTCTTTGGAGGCATTGGCAGCAACTTTGCCAATCCTGCGTTAATGGGCAGGTTATTTATCATGACTTTTTATCCCGGTTCCATTGCTTCTTATGTTACTACCTATCATAACGGAGCAGATGCAATCAGTTCAGCTACGGTGTTATCTGCCGCCAAAAGCGGACACCCCCTGACGGATGTTTCCTACCTTGACATGTTCCTTGGCAATATACCCGGTTCCTTGGGAGAGACCAGTAAGTCATTACTGCTGGCAGGTTTTCTCTATTTGTGCTATAGAAAGGTTGTAAATGTTCAGATAGCAATTACTTATATTATAACAGTAATCGCCATAACATTTACCTTTGGCGGAGATGCTTTATTCACTGGTGACATTTTTACAAATCTGCTTGGAGGCAGTTTAATTCTTGGGGCATTTTATATGCTTACGGATTATTCCTTTGCTTCAGCAGCCGGAAAAATTTTTATGGGTGTTATCGCCGGTGTTGTAACTGCCGGCATACGCATCTGGGGTATTTATCCGGAGGGTGTCTGCTATGGAATTTTAGCAGCAAACTGCCTTCTGGCTTTCATCGAAAGATTAAAACCTCCCTGCGTATATGGAATGAAAGCAAAACCCCGTAAAAAACTTCACATTTAACAGTATTATACCTTAAGCAATTTTCTCAACGCTTCTGCTTAAGGCTGGCTGGTGGTAAAAACAATAATAAGGAAGCCACACGGTAACTACCAGCTTGATTCATGTGGCAGTATTGCAGGCAAGCCTCAATGTAAAAAGGTATAAAGTTGAATAAAAAATGCGTATTCAACTATTTATTTTAAGAACGCGTCGCAACGCGCAGATAGGTATGTAAATGAAAAAAAACAATAAACTAACCGGAATTATTACGTTAGCTGTTGTAGCAGTTCTGGCAGTCGTAATCATTATAGGCACTAATGTCCTAACAAAGAAAAACAACGCTCCATCTAACGGAGCAGACTCTATTGACCTTACCGGCTACTCCAATACCGGCAATATTATTATCCGCTCCGCCTCTGAGGTAAAAGCAGATGATGGTTCCTTGGAAGGTTATCTTGTAACAGTGGCTTCCAAAGGGTTTGGTGGAGATATCTACATGGATGTAACCTTTGACCAAACTGGTGATACTGTAAAATCCTTAGTAATCAACGAGCATAAAGAAACTGAAGGTTACGGTTCAAAGATTACTGAAGAAGCTTTTTTAAGCCAGTTTAACGGCCTTACTGCTCCTGTTTCTTTAGCTGGTGCAGGGACTGAAAGTGCAGCGCAAGCTGCTCCTACTGAAGCCGCTCCGGTTGAAACTACAACGTCTGCTAATGAAACCGTTACCTTAGCAGATGGAACTTATGTTGCTGAAACTGAAGGTTATAAGGCAAATGGTTATAATGATAAAGTATCCTTAACAATTGCTGGCGGGAAAATTACTGAAGTACTTTGGGATGCTTACAATGAAGCCGGCGAATTAAAGAGCGTATTATCTGCTGACGGTGCATATGAAATGACAAAAGATGGCCCTACCTGGCAGGAACAGGCTGTTGCTATTGCTGATTTTGTGGTACAGAATCAGTCAACAGATGCAATTGCTATGAATGCCGAAGGAAAAACGGATTCCGTATCCGGAGTAAGTATTTCTGTAAACACTTTTGTTTCCTTAGTAAAACAATGCTTACTTCAGGCTTCTCCTAAGTCTTTACAAGATGGAACATATACAGCACAGGGTACCGAAAGCAACGGTTATACCGGAATCGTTACTCTTGTAGTTGAAAACGGTGCTATTACTTCCGTAGTATGGGATGCAAAAGATGCTAAGGGAGAATTTAAAAGCTACTTATCTTCTACCGGAAAATATGTAATGGTGGAAGGAAATCCTACCTGGAAGGAACAAGCTGATGCATTAGCTGCATTTGTTATTGAAAATCAGTCTACTAGTGGTATAGTTTTAAATGAACAGGGCAAAACTGATAGTGTAGCTGGTGTCAGTATCTCTGTGAATGAATTCATAAGTTTAACTGAGGAGTGCTTAACCAAAGCAGCTTCCGGTGATGTATCCTCCGACAATGGTGGTGAAACACCTGATGCTACACCTACTGAAACACCTTCAACAGACGATAGCGAAAAGGCTCCTGGCACAATTGATGGAGTGTCCGGTGCTACGGTTTCTTCAACTGCTGTTGTTGATGGTATCAATAAAGCACAATCCTTCATTAAAGATTTTGTTCTAAAAAAATAATGTTATAGATAAGGATTGCTGTAAAATATAATTATGTATTTTATAGCAATCCTTTTTTAGGAATGGAGTATATTATGAAGCTTAAATATCCGATTGAATCCTTTGCACTTTTATTTGTCATTGCCTCAGATACCCTGAGAAATTCGCTGGTCTTTGGAAGCCTGTTCTTGGTGCTCTTACTTTGCGGTTTTGTAATACGAGACTTTTGCGAACCTATAAATACTCCGCTGATTCAAAAATTAATATTATGGATAAGTCTGCCCTCCTTAACCTATGTACTCTTTAATCTTGTTTATTTTTATATTTTAAAAGAAGAACTTACGCCTCAAAATATTTTACTCCTTCTAATTACCGGAGGATATATGGCTATGTTTTATGCAGCCGGACTAAAGGATACTTTTTTAGAAACTGTCCCTCCTGAGATAACAGAGACAAAGGATACTCTGTGGGATGTTCTTAAAGAAAACCTGGTTGCCTATTCAATATTTATTGCTGCCGGAGCAGTCAGGGAGTTTCTCTCAAAGGGCGGTCTTCTTGGCTATACTTTTATAGATTCTTTCTTTATAACAAATACTTTTGAATCATTAATAGCAGGTTTTCTTTTCGCAGGAATCGGCCTCTCCCTTGTTCATTATATTATCAACAAGGGTTGTACCAGCAGACATAACAGCTTATGGGTAGTACTTCCTGTTGTCCTGCTTTATCAACCTTTTACCATCGAAAATATAAATGAAGTTATTAGTTTTCTTTTAAGCACTACCGTATCTGTACTATTTATCATATCTGTACAGAAGCGTCTTATCTTTTCCTGTACCAGTCAGGGAATAAAAAAAATCCCCATAGAATTGGTTTCCATGGGGTTTATCTACATGATTTTAAAGGCTTTCTAGAACCTTATTGTTGCTGGATTAATTGGCCACACCATCTAGTTCACTTTCAGCATCACCTTTTATCTCTACCACAACTTTATTCGGCAGACAGATAATGCTCTCCTTAACACTATGAATGCTTTTCTGGTGTACACACAATTCGTCTGGGCAGGAAGCTGCGGTTACGTCTGCATATCCATCCTTAATAACCAGATGGTTAGAGCCGCCTCCAGGCACCTCTATATCCGTTTCTATATCTTTATTCAGGGGAAATTCCTTGTAAAATTTACCATCAATGGTAACTACTACTTTATCTCCTTCTTTTCGGTTATTATTAAAGTAAAAAAAGGCTCCCACTGCAATTACTAATAAAATGCCTATCAGTATAATATCATTTCGTTTCACAATATAGCCATACCCTTTCCGAAACCTGCTAGCATAAACCACAGGCACAAATTTGGTTGCGTAACAACTTTTACATTATAACCGAAATTATGCCAAGCCGCAATAGCAATAAAGCAAACTCAACCTTTCTTACTCTGACAGGCATAAAAAATACTAACTGCCACACCTCCAAGAACTGCTATCACTGCTAAAATCAGATAGCCTGTTTTCATGCTGTATCTTACAGCTGCTTCTCCTGTAAATATCGGAAAGAACGTCATGCCTAAAGCATAAAATGCCTGATAGAAACCCATAGCCGTTGATTTATTCTGAACAGGGATATCAATCATTGCTTCAGAGGTTACATAAGAGAAAAGAATTCCGGTAGACATACCGGGTAAAATCTGTAATAAAAATATAAGGGGAATGGAGTTTACTCTGGGTACTAGTATACAATAGACGGCAACAATTAAAAGTACTGCCGGAATCCAGAATTTAGGTCCTATTTTCGTACAGAACTTGGAGGACGCAAAACCGGAAAAGCTAACTGCAGATATCATATATACAATCGACGCCATTCCTACTATGGCTCCTGTTGCTCCCAGATCTTTTAAAATCTGGGAGGTAAAGGACATCGTTGTAGTTAATTGAATTCCCTGTTGAATCAATGCTATGAGCGAAAACATCCAGATTCTCTTTTTGGTACATACACCCAGCAGCTGTTTTAATGGAATGTGCTTTATTACTTCCTTCTCTTCTTGTAAAGATAAGCCAAGCAGACAAGCAATGATACCTGCTAAAAGACTTAATATACAGATAAACTGCATTCCGGTTCTATCATACAGCACAGTGCTGGCTATGAATCCCAAAAGTATACCGGCATTATTAAAAAGTATAATACGGCTGGTTGCCGCTTGTTGTTCTTCTTTCGGATATCCTTCTGTATAAAAAACCATAAAAGATATCCACATGGAAGAAGCCAGTCCTGAAAATAGATTGGCAATTAAAAAGCCTGTTCCTCCGGGCGTAAATATACGAAGCAGGGAGGCTGCTCCCGATGCTAGACATCCCAGTAAAATAAAGGGTTTATGTAACCCTGCCGTATCAGCCAAAAGACCAACCGGCAAACGAAGTATTAACTGGGATATACCATAGGCACCTACTATAATACCGGCAAAGCTGCTGGTAACTCCACAGGCTGCTAAAAACATTGTCTGATATGGAATATATACGTATTGGGCAAACCAGAATAAGACAACCATACTTAAAAAAGTTGCTTCCTGGTATTTTGCTGTTTTTTTCACGAAGAACTCCCGTCTGTCTCCTCAATGCTGTCTTTTTTCTGCTTATTTTCTTCTAACACCCTATGGATATGGATGGTAAGATATAATTCTTCCGGGGCTGTTAAATCCGTATGGAATTTTTCAGTAATATACTTTCCGATTTTTTTTACACAAGCGTATTCTTTACGGCAATTTGTCACAATCTGTTCATATAAAAAGTCGTTTTGTTCCTCCGGTAACTGACAGTCCGTAAGCAGTCTTTGCACAAACAGCCTCAGGTGGGTAGTAAACCGAGAATAGGAAATACTGTCTTCATCGTAGCATAATACAAAATTATACTTAACAATGTCCAGTATATCCTTAACGGTTTCCGTTATTATCCGGTTGTTGGCGTTATAAGGGTTATTATGCTGGGCATTAATAAAATGAAAGGCGATATTTCCTGCCTCATCAACAGGCAAATCCAAGTTTAATTTGTCTTTAATTAGCTGCAGGGCAAATACTCCCACCTGATATTCATTGGGACTAAATTTTTTCATTTCGGAAATATAAAAATTTTCAATTACAATCCCCTTCTCCATTCGTTTTACAACAAAGGATAAATGATCCGTTAAGGAAAGGTAAATATGTTCCATTAACTCCATCTGATAATTTTCAACCCCATAATCAATAATCGTTTTTGCTAATTCAAAAAATGTGCTGTCGATTTCAGCTGCCAGCCGGATAATATTTTTAGAAATATCTTTATCTTTCATAACAAAGACTTTCTCAATCTCTTCTTTCCGTAACTGGTAACCGATTGCTTTATTAAAGCCTATGCCTTTGCCCATGAGTATAATCTCATGTCCGGTATCATCCAGTGCAAGTATTAAAGAATTATTCAACACCTTTACGACACGCATTCTAACTCCCATCTGTGTGCTCTAGTGTTAATAGCACTTATGCTATCTGCACTTGCACACGTAAAATCAGGGTGTGAAATTGCTTTTATTTCACACTACCCCCATGCTTTTACTTTATAAAACTTCTCCATTGGTCTTAATAACATTCTTATACCAGTAGTAGCTATCCTTTTTAATTCTCTCTAGGCCTTTTAAGTCGTGGTCATCCCTATTCACATAGATAAAACCATATCTTTTCTTAAAACCTTGATGGGAGCTTAATAAATCCATGACTGACCAAGGGGAATAGCCCATCAATTCAACGCCGTCTTCTATTGCTAGTGCACAAGCCTCAATATGACCTCTCAGATATTCAATACGATAATCATCATGCACTTTCTTATCTTCCGTTAATACATCAGCCGTTCCAAGTCCATTCTCCGTTACAATAAGCGGCAGACGGTAACGCTGATAATATTCATTTAATACAATCCTTAGCCCCATGGGGTCAATTTGTGCACCGTATTCACTGGCTGTTAAATTCGGATTTTTTTCATCCCTAAAGTAACCATACTGATCAAAATCCACTTCGTTGGTTCTGCATATACGGCTTCCTACGGGATGTTCCTCATCAGCAGGGAGGTATCTTGCACAAAGAGTTCTATAGTAATTAAGAGCTATATAATCCATTTTAGCACCTTTTAGAATTTCTTTATCTCCCTCTTCCATTACAGGGACAATATTTCTTTCCTTCAGATAGCGCATATAATAACCTGGATATTCTCCTGTAAAATGAATGTCAAGACAATAATTAGTTTTAAACCAATCATTCATCTTGGCTGCCCATACATCCTCCGGCTTATTGCTATGGGCATACGTACAAGTAGAAGATACTGCCGGGCCTATTTTACCATCCGTTACAATTGCATGGCAGGCTTTAACCGCAAGGGCATGTGCCAAAAACATGTGATAGTCCATCTGGGCTCTCATTCTGTCTGCCTTTAAAGGATCTTCTTCAGAGATATTCATACGTTCATCAACACGTATCATCAGATTCTGCTCATTATGCACCTGCCAGTACTTTACTCTGTCTCCAAAGGCTTCAAAGCATACTTTTGCGTAACGTTCAAAAGCAAATGCACATTCTCTAGATTCCCAGCCATTATATTTTTCTACCAGTGCGTAGGGAAGGTCAAAATGATACAATGTTATGAAAGGTATAATTCCATGTTCCAACATACAGTCGATTACATTGTTATAAAAATCGATACCCTTTTGATTTATGTCACCATCACCTTTTGGAATAATTCTTGCCCAGGAGATGGAGAAACGGTAGATTTTTAATCCCATTTCTTTCATTAGAGCAATATCTTCTTTATAGCGGTGATAGAAATCACTTGCAACCTTACTATCTGCCTGTAGATGGGAACGTTTAAAGGAATTAAAGTCTGCAACCGTTTTTCCTTTGCCGTCTTCCTCCCAACCGCCTTCAATCTGGAAGGCGGAGGAAGAAGCACCCCATAAAAAGTTCTCTGGGAATTGTTTATTCATTTTAAATGCTCCTTTCAAATCTGCTTAAGCTTCAATTTTAATTACATTCGTATTAACAGTAACGCGTTCGCCGCTAATTCCGGCAACCTTGCCAAACTCATCTGTATTGCTTACAATAACGGGAACGATTGTTTCAAAACCTGCTTCTTTTATCTTTGCAATATCAAAGGATAGAAGTTTTGTACCTTTTACTACGTGGGTTCCTTCCTCAACATGCTTTTTAAAGTACTTTCCTTCCAGATTAACAGTATCAATACCAACATGAATGATAAGTTCTGCACCATTGTCCAATTTTAAACCAAGCGCATGAAGGGTTGGATATACCATGAGTACAGTACAATCTTCCGGTGCTACGACTTCACCCTTGTCAGGTATAATGGCAATACCTTTTCCCAAAGCCTCTGAAGAAAATACTTCATCGCTTACTTTACTTAACGAAACTGCTTTTCCTTCTACTGGAGAAGAGATTGTAATACTTGCATTCGTAACATCTGCACTAACAGCTTCTATAGTTCTAGAAATACTTGTGTTATTATCAACTTTTGCTTTTGTTCCATTGTTTGTACTTAATTCATCAAAGCCTACTAAGTAAGTCAATATGGCTGCGCCAAAGAAAGCAACCGCGATACCCGCTAAGTAGAATAAGAATTTTGCTAAACCAAATGCTGCATAGGTCGCTAAGGTTAATACACCGTTGTTGGCAAAAGCATCGCCATAAACACCGCCTGCACCCATAATAGCACCACCGATGGCACCACATATTATGGCACATACCATTGGTTTCTTTAATCTTAAGTTACAACCGTAAATAGCCGGCTCTGTAATACCGCAGACAGCTGCGGAAATCATAGCAGAAGCTGCTACTGTCTTTAAGTTTTTATCACGGGATTTTAACATAACACCCAGTGCTGCGCCACCTTGAGAAAAGTTGGCAGCACCTGCAAAAGCTAAAAGGTTCTGACGGCCAAACTGGGCAACATCATTAATTCCAATCGGCAATAAAGCCCTATGTGCACCGAATACTACAAATACGCCCCACATACCACCGACAAAGGCTCCGCACAGAATCGGACTGATATTCATCATTCCGGTATATAAAAAGTTTATAACATTTCCAATATAAATTCCGATAGGACCGAATACCATAAAAGTTGCCGGTACCATAACAAACAGAGATATACCAGGTACTAATATAATCTTTAGTACTTCAGGTATTACTTTCTCTAAAAACTTCTGTACGTAAGACAGTATGAATACACCGATTATAATAGGTATAACGGAGGACGCATAATTAGCTTTTGTAATCGGTATACCAAACATTTGAACCGCATCTTGTCCCGTCATTAAGGCAACAATAGCCGGATAACACATGGTACCACCAAGTGCCATTGCTATAAATTCGTTTGCTTTAAATACCTTAGCACAGGTATATGCCAGTATAATAGGCATAAAATAAAAGATTGCATCCGTTGCACCAAGTAATAAAGTATACGTTTGATTAGTGGTTATATCTCCGCCGCCATTTGCTACTATAATTTTAGCAATGGTTAAAAACCCTTTCATTAAACCGGATGCAGCAATTGCAGGCACCATAGGTGTAAACATCGCAGAAACAGCGATTAACAATCTGTTCCATATATTACCTTTTTCCTGCGGTTCACGTTCGGTACTGTTTTCATCAATATCCACCATAGGAAGAATTGCTTCATATACTTTTGTAACCTTAGCACCCAGCACTACCTGTAACTGTCCTCCGCTTTCAACAACGGATATAACGCCTTCTAAGTGTCCTAATACTTCCTTATCCGCTTTTTTAAAATCTTTTAAAACAAAACGTAATCTAGTAAAACAATGGGTTAACCCTTTTACATTAGAAGCTCCGCCCACATTGTCTAAAATGTCTTTCGCTATTCTTTGATAGTCCATAAGTAATTCCTTTCAAGGTTATTTTTCATCTTCCTAATGGCCAGCTAGAAAAATGAACACAAAAAAAGACCCAATTGAAACGATAATACTATATCGAAAGCTATGCTTTCTCCATAATAACGCTCAATCCGATCTTGCCTGCATTACCAGTAACACGTCGTCTTACCAAGTTGTTATTCAACTAAGACTATACTACCATACTATTCGTTATTATGCAATAGAAATCCGTTAAATTCTACATTATTTTTGCCATACACATCTGATTTTTGTTATTTATATCCAACCATAATGTCGTTTTTATTTATTTGAATACGATTATTATCTATCATTTAGCATAATCGTATGCTTAATTCCCCCATATTCTCTACCAGTAAGGTGTTATTACATTATAGATAGGACAAAATAAGAAGCTTCATGAAAATAAAATCATGGAGCTTCTTCTATCATTCCTATTCGTTATATAAATCGCTTTATTTGAAAGCTTTATTATTCAGCAAATAATGGTGTAGACAAGTATCTTTCGCCTGTATCCGGCAATACAACAACGATTGTTTTGCCTTCATTTTCAGGGCGTTTTGCCACCTGAAGCGCAGCCCACGCAGCCGCACCAGATGAAATACCGACTAAAAGACCTTCGCTCTTTGCAATTGCTTTACCAGTTGCAAAAGCATCTTCATTTTCTACTGTGATAATCTCATCATATACTTCTGTATTAAGCACCTTAGGAACAAAACCAGCACCAATACCTTGAATCTTATGAGGCCCAGGAGTTCCTTTGGATAGTATCGGTGAAGCACTCGGCTCTACAGCGATTACCTTTACATTAGGGTTTTTACTCTTTAAGTACTCCCCAACACCGGTAATGGTACCGCCGGTACCGATACCTGCAACCAGGATGTCAACTTTACCGTCTGTGTCTTCCCAGATTTCAGGACCGGTTGTATTTTTATGCACTTCCGGATTTGCTGCATTAATGAATTGACCTGGAATGAAGGAATTGGGAGTTTCTTTTGCCAATTCTTCCGCTTTGGCAATTGCACCGTTCATACCCTTTGCACCTTCTGTTAATACTAATTCAGCACCATAGGCTTTTAACAGGTTTCTACGTTCAATACTCATAGTCTCAGGCATTGTAAGAATAATCTTATATCCTCTTGCCGCAGCTACGGAAGCCAGACCGATTCCTGTGTTACCACTGGTTGGCTCAATAATTGTTGCACCTGGCTTTAAAACACCCTTTGCTTCTGCATCATCGACCATTGCCTTTGCAATTCTGTCTTTTACACTGCCAGCGGGATTAAAATATTCTAATTTAGCAACTACAGCTGCTTTTGCCTCATTGTCCTTACCGAACTTTACAAGTTCTAGCAGAGGGGTTCTACCTATTAAGTCTGTAATGTTTTTTGCTATCTTTGCCATATCCTTCTCTCCTTTAATCTATAAAATATATGAAAAACATTAAGTTCTATTTGCTATAAATATAATCTAACACAGGGAAAATCATTTGTCAATGATTATTTTATCATTTCATATATGATTACTATGCTTTAAAATTTACACCTGACGTCAAGGCCCTATGTAAATAAAAATACACCATAAGCTTTACTCAATAGCTGCATTACCACTGAAACGTCCCTGCTAAGTATAAAGTCTTAAGGTGTATTTATTAAATATATTATTCTATTTGTTATTGTTTATCTGAATGTATTTTTTCATGGTTATCTGCCCTTTTAAAGGAAATGGAAGCTTCAGTAATAAATCATACGTTGCCAAAAGCTCTAACGTACTGTACACCTGGCCGCTTTGTTGGATTTCTTCCATAATTTTTTTAGAAAGTCCAAGTTCTTTTAAAGAAATGGTGTTTTCTTCTTCTGCCTGATTTCCTGCTTTAGAAAGTGTGAGGATACCTTCATATTTATTTTTGTTTCGCATAAAATAGTTCTGAACTGTAAAGCCCTCTATGCTCTCCGGTAACAGCCTTTTTATCTCTTCTGTCAGTATAACCCCATCTGTACCAACGCCCCAACTCCCCTTTTCATTGATAATTCGAAAATATGGTTCTTTATCTGTGCACTTCATGGTCAGACTGCCAATAGTATCTATACCGGCTTCCGGTTTTTCTACTATTTTATTGGTTTTAAAGTAATACTTTATTCCAAGTTGCGCCCTGCCTTGTTCTAGTAGGCTGGTAAGAATTGCTTCTGTCCCATCAAAACCTATTATATCTTTTCCATAGTTATAATAGGCTTCTATGCTTTGGGGTGATTGATTTTCTGCGGTAGCCTGGTGTATTAACTGCAGGTTAATACTTTCTTCCCCGTCCGTATAAAATACATACTCTGAACTGTCCCTAGGTTGTAACTTAAGACTTCCGGCTTTTGCTCCGGTTGCAGATAAACCGGAAATATCAGCTAGTCCGATTAACAACGATAGCAGCAGCCACAATACTGTCCTTAGCCCCTTTCTGCGTTGCATCTGTGCCTCCCAAAACGGTAAAACGAATTGTACACCATTATTTTACAATTCATTCTAATTATACCTTAGGACTTAATTTGTTTCAAACCAATTTAAAGAATTCGTTCGACGGGTATTACAACAAAAGTAGATAAAAACCCTTTATCTCTGCTCTAAGATACACAATTGTACAATATCTTATAAAATTTTCTCATCCAGTATTATAGTAAAAGGGCCATCATTTAATAGTTCTACTTTCATATCAGCACCAAATTCTCCTGCTTCCACCTTACCAAGCTTATCTCTACATACTTCCAGGAAGTATTCATAAAGTTCTTTTGCTTTATCTGTCCCTGCCGCCTCTAAAAAACTAGGGCGGTTTCCTTTCTTACAATCCGCATAAAGTGTAAACTGGGAGATGGCAAGGATTTCACCTTCCACATCCTTTACAGACAGATTAATTTTATTATTTTCATCACCAAATATTCTAAGCTTAATTACCTTCTCTACATACTTATCAATGATTTGCCTGGTATCTTCACTGCCGATTCCCACTAACAGTAAAAGCCCATGGTTAATTTTACCCTTCACAATACCATCAATGGTAACAGAAGCATATTTTACCCTTTGTACTACTAGCCTCATGATACTTCCCTTCTATAACTACAGCCTTCTAAAAACCGACCTGCTTACACTATTTACTTAATTTTAACCACTCACACCAGGGTTATTTTTTTATTTCGGATAAGAAAGATGTGCCTGCCGTTAATACGTTTAGTCCTAGACACTCTAAAATAGTTGCCGATATATCAGCAAAGGTGTCTCTGGTTCCCAGATTTACGCCTTCTTTTACTTTTTTACCATAAATTAAACAAGGGGTATATTCTCTGGAGTGATCTGTGGATTCCGTACTAGGATCACAACCATGGTCTGCTGTGATAATCAGTACATCCTCTTCTCTTAAACCTTCTAATAGTTCAGGCAGTCTGGTATCAAAATATGTTAAAGCTTTTGCATAGCCTTCCACATCATTCCTATGACCATACATCATGTCAAAGTCAACCAGATTTGTAAAACAGATTCCTTCAAAATCACGCTTCATATATTCTAACGTACGTTCTATACCTTCTTCATTGTTAGCAGTACGTACCATCTCTGTAACACCTTTACCGGCAAAAATATCATTGATTTTTCCAACTGCCAGTACATCCAGGTTGTTTTCCTTTATGATATCAAGCATTGTGTCCTTAGGAGGAAGCAGGGAATAATCGTGGCGCCTTGATGTTCTCTTAAAGGGAGCTTCACCCTCAAAAGGTCTGGCTATTACTCTGCCAACACCCCAGGGGCCGCTGCATAAATCCCTTGCAATTTCACAGTAACGGTATAATTCTTCGATAGGAACTACCTTTTCATGAGCAGCTATCTGGAATACACTGTCTGCTGAGGTATAAACAATTAAATCTCCGGTTTTAACATGTTCTTCACCATAATCTTTTATTACCTCTGTTCCGGAATAGGGTTTATTACAAAGTACACCCCTGCCTGTTCTCTTTGAAAACTCATCCAGTAACTCTTTTGGAAAGCCATCCGGAAATGTGGGAAGGGGCTTTTCAGATATAATTCCAGCTATTTCCCAATGACCTATTGTGGTATCTTTTCCCATAGATGCCTCTGTCATGCGGGCATAAGAACCCTCTACCTTTACAGGTTTTTCAATACCTTCTACCCCATCTAAATGAAACAATCCTAGTTTTCCCATATTGGGAGTATGAAAGCTTTCATGAGCAGCAACTGCTCGCAAGGTATTGCTTCCTTCATCTCCAAAAGCGTTGGCATCGGGTAGTTCACCAACTCCAAAACTATCTAATACAATTAAAAATACTCTTTTCATATTGCCACATCCTTTCTTTTCGCTGCCTGTCCTTCGTTTGATATACAGACATATTTCTATTAATGAGTTTTTTCCAAATATCAGAAAAGTATTTCTTACATTTTCCTTAATATGTTTGAATATTGTTTAATAAATATTGTTATCTACCACGGGGTATGCTATAATCCCTGTGAATCGCACAATTAAAGTTATCCCATCATAAGAGAGGTTGGTTTCTTTGAAACAATTAATATTAAAATATAAACACGGGTGGATACTATCTTATTTTTTTATTTATCTTGCCTGGTTTTTTGCTTTGGAAAAGTCAGTTACTACCGATTATCATCCGGTTTATATTTGGCTGGATGACTATATTCCTTTTAACGAATGGTTTGTAATTCCTTATTATTTATGGTTTTTCTATATTTTTGCTACGATTGCCTTTTTCTTTTTTACTTCAAAAGAGGAATTTTACAAGGTCACAGGGTTCTTATTTATAGGTATGACCATATGCTTAATTATATATACAGTCTGGCCCAATGGTCAGAACCTCCGTCCGGAGTTATCAACTCTTGGCAGAGACAATATATTTATCCGTATTCTTAAAAACCTGTACGCGACGGATACCTCCACTAATGTATGCCCAAGTATCCATGTTTTTAATTCCATTGGTGCCCACATTGCAATTCATAAAAGTCCTTCTTTAAAAAAATATAAATGGCTGCAAGCCGGTTCCTTTGTTTTAATGATATCTATTTGTCTTTCAACCATGTTCCTAAAGCAACATTCTGCTGTTGACGCTATTGCTGCCATTGTATTAAGCGCTGTCATGTACTTCCTTATATACGTACTTGCCGGAAATAAAGCAAAGGCTTCCAATAAGTCAAAACAGGAAAATGCATATGCCAACCTGTAACAATACAAATATTACATTTGCATGATTGTATTGTAAATTAAATTGGTACGGTTTACAATGACATTTGTCCTAAACCGTAATACCTTTTTTTAGCTTAAAATAAATATATGGTTTCGGCTATTAGCTGAAACCATATATTTTTTTGGATATTTTAAAGCCCAGTTCTACAATCTTTCTGCCGGTTCTTCCTGGCAAATTCATAGACCTTCCAAGAAATTTGTTTAAAATCTTTTTATACAACTTGGCATTAGACTTCTCCAGATACTCCCAAAGTTCCTGCTTTTTCTTTAGGCTTTCCTCTGTATTTTCCTTTATTAAATATACGGAAGATACCATCATCATCACACACAGATATTTTATCATATAATTTTTTAGTTTCTTATCCTTAATAGTCATAATATCATGGCTATCTATCATAATTTTTGTAATCCGTATCTGTTGGTCAACTCTTTTAATCATATTCTTTTCGTTGACAGACTGGTCGTCCCTGCCGATAAAATAGCGATACAAATTAACATCCAGATAGTACATAGTCTTTACAAAGGGCAAAGGCTGGTATACGAAAATATTGTCCACATAAAAGGTATGTTTTGGCAGCTTCAATCCACAATCTCTTAATAATTTTGTCCTGTAAATTGCAGCATGCATAAGAATATTCTGGCTTTGTTTAAAATACATAATATCATTCCATGTAAATACTTTATTCTGAGGCAATGCAGTCTTGTAATCAATGATTTTACGTTTATTTATACTGGGTTTTTCGTAAACGTAGTTACATATCATTAGATCCACGCTCTTTCCGTCTTCCACCAATTCCCTAAGTGTACATAGAACTTTTAGTAAATCACCTTCGTTCACCCAGTCATCACTATCTACTACCTTAAAATATAAACCGGTCGAATGGGTAAGACCGGTATTGACAGCCTCACCATGTCCTCCATTCTCCTGATGGATTACTTTAATTATATTCGGATATTTGGCGGCATACTTGTCTGCTATCTGAGGGGTATCATCAACAGAGCCGTCATCTACAATAATAATTTCCAGCTCAGTACCTCCTGTCAGAAGGGTTTCAATGGCGTGTTCCATATAGTCAGCAGAATTATAGCAGGGAATAGCCACACTTAACAATTTCATTCTGTTTTTCCTCCTCGTGGTGATAAAAAATCCTTATTTCATATTATAAAGCTTTCCATTTAAACATCAATTCTTATTCCTTGTTTTTAAGAATTATTAATCTTTAGTAAGGTAAACGTAAGAAATATTTCATTGTTTTACCAAACCTACAATGTTATAATATTAACAATAAATTACATTTTGTAGAATAATACAATTTTATACAATATATTCAATACGCTTAGTAACTAAGGAGGCAATTTTTTTATGTCATTTGGTAAAAATCTCGAAAAAATACGTAAGGAACACAAAATAAGTCAGGCAAAGTTAGGAAGTGCCCTTGGAATTACACAACAGATGATAAGCAGCTATGAAAAGGATATTTCCTCTCCAAATATAGATTCTTTAATAAAAATAGCTGATTTCTTTCAGATGTCCGTGGACGACTTGATAGGACATGTTGTCAAATCAGAAAACGGTGAATCACAAAAGGCTCGTCTGAACCTTTTGTTTGATTCCTTAAGCAGTGAAGATAAAGAGCGATGTTTATTAATACTGAATACCCTGTTGCTTGACCGTGGTGAAACTGTTGAAAGAAAAAGAAAAGTCATCTAATCCTTACTTTAAGTTTTCCGGATTCAGACATTCTAATTCTTTCACAACAAACTTTCCGTCTTTACGAATTAACGTATCATCAAAATAGATTTCTCCTCCACCATATTCCGGTGTCTGTATACAAACTAAATCCCAGTGGATAGCTGATTTATTACCATTTGGAGCAATATCGTAACAATTACCCGGAGTAAAGTGGAAGGAGCCCATGATTTTCTCATCAAATAAAGTGTCTTTCATTGGTTTTAAGATGTAAGGATTAACACCTATAGCAAATTCACCTACATATCTTGCCCCTTCATCTGTATCAAATACATGGTTGATTCTTTCTGTATCATTGGCTTTTGCTTCTATTATCTTACCATCTTTAAAGGTTAGTACTATATTTTCGTAGGTAAAGCCCTGGAACACAGCAGGTGTGTTATAAGAAAGAACTCCGTTGATAGATTCTCTGACAGGTGCTGTAAATACTTCCCCATCGGGGATATTACACTCCCCTGCGCAAGGAATGGCTGGTATACCTTTTATAGAGAAACTCAAGTCGGTACCAGGCCCTACAATTCTAACTTTATCCGTTCTTTCCATCAGTTCTACCAGACTCTTCATTGCTTCATTCATTTTAGAATAATCCAAATTACATACATTAAAATAAAAATCCTGAAAGTTTTCTAAACTAGTGTTAGACAGCTGAGCCATCGCTGCATTGGGATATCTAAGAACCACCCACCTGGTTTTTGCAACTCGAATATCATGATGCACCGGGGTGGAATAAAATTTCTCATACAGTTCCATATTATCAGAAGGAACATCTGATAATTCAGATACATTATCAGTACCCCTGATTCCTACATAGCAATCCATTTCTGCCATTTCTTTGGCATCCACTTCTCCCATAATTTTAATTTGTTCCTCACTACAGGAAAGCAAAACTTCACGCTGCATGGTTTGATCTGTAAAATGCGGAAATGGTAATCCACCCACCTTATACACTTCTTTTACAATTTGTCTTGCCAATTCTTTAGTGGAATCCCCTACATAGTGGACGTATACTTTATCTCCTTTTTTTACCCCCATGGAGTAATTCACTAAATTGTGCGCTAAAGTCTTAATTCTTTCATCCATAATCTTCATCCTTTCTCTTTGGAATTTTTATTTTAAATTGCTAGTGTTTTAAAAGCCCACTATTGCATATAACTGAAAAATATGTTTCCGGCTCCTTCAAACAGTGAAGTACCGTCCTTTAAACCAATCTTCATCGTCCGATTTATAGACGGATCGATAACAGTTATATTATACGCATCATAGCCAATAATTAACACAGCATCTTTTCCATTTTTCATGGCAATAACAGGGTGATTTTTATTTACATAATATAGCACCTGCTCTAAAGTACAACCAGTCAGGTTTAGGACGGAATCTTTCAGGCCTTCTCTCAGCATTTCATAAACAGTACCTTTTTTCACTTTAGTTTCTGATGAACCAGACCTGTACTGTAAAAGCATAGTAACGCTTGCTGTCACACTGTCACTTCCATGGGATGTATATATTGGTGTGATACCTCTAATTTCCTTTAAAGTGCTTCTAACGGCTCTTTCCCAAATTATCCGCTGCTTATTATCAACAACAATACCAATCCTATTATAAGCCCGCACAATTGCCTCTCCAGCTTCTTCATAGATTCCTTCAATACCTCCTCTAGCATATACGGTATAAGGTTCGGTCTGCCTTTTTGATTCCTCGAGACGGAGCGTAGTATCTTCTTTAATTACTGTATTGACAGTTGTCTCTGTGGCAGGTACTTTACTCATTTCAAATCCTGAGGGTAAGGTAATATAGTATTCTGTTAACATTTTATCTGTAACTCTGGTAGTAAGACTAAAGGGACTGGTGGAAGTTATAACACGATTCAGTATAAAATCCTCTTCTGCCTGGGTAAAATCAGAACCTGCTTTTTTCACTCTTTTTAAAGTTATTACATTATCCGCAATCATAGTGTCTGTTACATAATATTTATTCTTACGGTATTCCTTTAACACTGTGTTGTTTTTATCTGCTATTTCAATTTTATACATAGGTATTAACTGACTTCCATCCAAGGCAGTAGTAACATCTGAAACTTTAGCAAATCCATAGATAATATTATCATCTATTTTCCCTAAGAGGTTTATACATTCACCAGTCAGTGCAGTAATTTTTTCCATTGACTGTGTTTCCAAATCAAGTATATTAATCTCTGTTGCCTCTGCCTGATTACTGCTGTTCTCCCAGGCTAAAAAGTGTTCTTTCATACTCACGACAAAATTATCACCGGTTATGTCAGAAGCAATCACTTCTGCCGCTTTAGTTGTCAAGTTATAAGAATAGATTTTATGATTTATGGTAAAATAAAAGACATTCAGTTTGTTTTTATAACTAAAAGAATCAAGCTCCTCCTTTAACACCTCATATGGTATATTCATAGGAAGATACACCAGTTCTTCGATACGGTTATCACTACTATAATATTTATAAAACACAATGCCAACCCGGCCTTCATAAACGCCCCGGTTCATATAGCCATAGACCATGAAGTCAATGTTGCCGTCATCATCCATATTCAGTATTTGCACATCGTGCTCTGGGTATATATCTCTGACATAGTCCGTATTCTCCTGGCGGAAGGAAAACACCCTAACAGCTTTGTTCTCTAAAAGATTATAATACCAAAGCTCACGTTCTCTGACAAAAGACAATTTATTATTTTCAGTGCTCGTAAATAACTTCATGTCGCTTTGATTTGTTATACCAATTTTAAATTGGCTCTTTGCCAAACTGGTCAGATTAATATCAAAAACCGATTCTATCTTCCTGTCATAATTTAATAGATACATTCTGGTATCTGTATAACGCACCCTATAGAACTCACTTACATAATAGTATTCTGTTCCGGACTCAGTTTCTCCGGATACCATATATCTAAGCACTACGGATGCTGTATCTGTATTGATTTCTTCAACATCTGGTACAATCGGTCCTACCACCTTAGGCTCTAAATTGCCCCAACTGACTAAATCAAAACTAGAATGAATATCTACATAAGCGAGTGATGTATTATCTGATCCAGCCTTTGGTTCCAGAAATGTCTTAATCTCCTCAGCCTTTTTTTTATCAAGAATTGAGGTATGAAAATTCATGATAAAATTCAGTTTTTCTTTATAATAAGAATTGTCTACTCTTTTAATTCTGGTATAATAATTCATCTTCTGGCTTTCACTGGTTACTAAGGTTATCTTAACAGCATATTCTGTATCAGGTGAAAGTGCTTCCGAAAGCTTAATACGTGCCGTCTTATACTCTTCTTCTTTTTCTAAAGCATTAATCGTATTGGTTTCGATAAGTTTGTTATCTGCTAAAGCCCTCAACTCATAGATTACCCTCTTAACATTGTTACCCTTTTCATTTATGACTACATCAAAGCTTTGACTGCTGTCTAATGGGGTAATATTTTCTCTGACAATATTAGCATTAAGATTTGTGCTGTAACCATGAAGCTGATTTATCTCATAATCCTTTAGCCTAATTGTTATTAGGGGAAAGGTGGTCTCCCCCATCTCCACGGTTCTAATTTCAATATCTGAAACCTCTTCCTGTATATCCTTACCGAAATAATACAAAGACCCTGCAAAGATACACAATAATATAAGGGTTCTATAAACATATTTCATCATATAATAGCCATGCCCTTTCTAAAACCCATGCACACCACAAGCTTACTTGCAGTATTGCACAAATAGAAAATTATCACTTCGTTACCCCTTCTTTTACCAACCGCTCTTTTAATAATTTGTATAAAGTAGGCTCCGCGCAAAGAAATTTCCTACAAGTATCGTAGGCTTGCCATTGCCTTTGTTTATCAGCGTTATCACTGCTGCTTTTTACAGCTCGAATTAATATGTTTTTCGGAGTATGTTCCATATCGATAAATTCAAGAATCTGGGAACGATAGCCCATTAGCTCTAACAATTCTCCCCGCAGGGCATCGGTGGCAAGTGCTGCCATTCTCTCCTTAATCAGCCCATATTTAAATAACGGATTTAATATAGGGTTTTGTATAGTCCCATTCAATTCATGCTGACAGCAGGGTACAGACAATATAACATCTGCCTCCCACAATACCGCCTTATAAAGTGCATAATCTGTTGCTGTATCGCAAGCATGCAGTGTAACTACCATGTCCACCTTTTTTACGCCCTTATAATCAGCGATATCTCCTACCAAGAACTGCAGCTCATCGTACCCATACTCTCTTGCAAGATTATTGCACTTTTTAATAACCTCCTCTTTTAAATCCAGACCGATAATTCTTATAGGATACCCTTTTATAATCTTTAGATAATAGTAGATTGCAAAGGTCAAGTAAGACTTTCCGCAACCAAAATCAAGTATAGTCAATTCTCTTTCTGTATTTAATGAAGGCAGTACATCTTCAATAAATTCTAAAAACCTGTTAATCTGCTTGAACTTGTCAAATTTCGCCTTTACAACCTTGCCATCTCCGGTCATAACTCCTAGGTCTACCAAGAAAGGAACCGGGGTTCCTTCTTTTATAATATAACTCTTTTCCCGGTTATGTCTTAACTCAGGCTCTAAGCTGCCTTCCAAAAGCCGCTTAGTTTTTATAGTTTCCTTACCTTTCTTACTAATTAAGGCAGTAATCTGTTTCGTACGGGTACGCAAAAGTACCTGTTTATATTTCTGATTTATCCATTCCGCTAACCTGTCAGTCAACTCCGCTTTTGTACAATTTTCATGAAAAACCTGATTGTTCCGGTATTCTGTGACCTGATAAAGCAGAATATTTTTTAACATTACCGGCCTTACCTTTATCTTGGTAACCGCCAAACCTGCCGGCGGATTGCTAAGTATCATATCTACAAAATCTATATCTAAGCTTTGGCTTACTAACTCAATTATATTCTTTTCCATGAATATGCCTTTCTATTTCCTTATGCCTCCCCAGACACTCATTGTCTAAGGTTCTATTCTTCGTATAAGTCTCATTTCCACTATGTATTTTATCATAAACCCTAAAATATTCCTACCACTTTTAAAAAAGTTCCTTGGTTTAATCACGGTTCTTTTTCAAAAGCATATATTGATTATAAAATGATATTGACATTCTTAAGGAGGATCTAATGAAATATTCCTTACCCGGATATTCACCTTATAACACTCCTGAGGAGCCAGATAGTAAAGTGGAAGGCATTGGCAAATCTGTAAGTCAGAGCTCTCTTTCAGCAGACGGTATTCCCAATTACTCCACTCCCTCAGGTGTATCAGGCGGCCATCTCCATAACCCTTACGTAAATACCTATTACTCAGATAGTATGGGAACTGCCTTCCAGCCGATTCCTGGTACATCCAGTTCTCAGCTTCCTGGCAACAACACGCCTAATACCCCTTCTGTTCCTGGACCTCAGACACCACCTACTCCTTCTCCCGGAACTGCTCCGCGAATAACATTACCCACTACACCGGGCTCACAGCCAACACCAAGGATAACAGTCCCTTTTAGTCCCAACTATCAAGCGCAGCCAAGACCTGCCACTCCTGGTACAACAACTCCCAGAACAACAACACCAACTATGCCTTCTCAGCCTGGGACTACCTCTCCAGTAACTCCTGGTACTCCTTCAAGACCTGGGACACCTATGCCTAATGTTCCTGCCATGCCGGGGACCACTCCTCCCGGTACACCTGGCAGAACGACTCCTGGAACTACTATGCCTGGTAATGGCACTATGCCTGCAAGGCCTTCTACTCCTATGACTCCTGGAACTACTATGCCTGGTAATGGCACTATGCCTGCAAGGCCTTCTACTCCTATGACTCCCGGTACTACTATGCCAGGCAATGGCACTATGCCTGCAAGGCCTTCTACTCCTATGACTCCCGGTACTACTATGCCAGGCAATGGCACTATGCCTGCAAGGCCTTCTACTCCTATGACTCCCGGTACTACTATGCCAGGCAATGGCACTATGCCTGCAAGGCCTTCTACTCCTATGACTCCTGGTACTACTATGCCAGGCAATGGCACTATGCCTGCAAGGCCTTCTACTCCTATGACTCCCGGTACTACTATGCCTACAAGACCAACTACTCCTGTTTTACCGGCAACTCCCGGTACTACATTCCCCGGCAATGGCACTGGAACACCTCCGCGGCCTTCTTCTCCTATGACACCTCCTAATGTATTCCCGGGTAATACCTCCCCTGGTCCGGGCAGTACTATGCCAAGAACCCAGAATCACAGCCATACTGCTGGAAGCAGCCGGGAAGATTATGACTTTAACGGCTTTCCTGCATATAACCCAAATGGTATTTATATGTCAGATGTAGCTCCTTATCACATACCATATGCAGTTCCAATGATGCCTCTTTATGGTTATGACAACTGCGAAGATGCTGATAAAGATTGGGATTATATGAGACAGATGTTTCCTGTGGCTGCCAAAAAAATACTTTCTGAGGTTGAAGATGAATGCGACAAGTTAGAGTATGACGGAAGCTGTATGTTCGATGAGTATCCAGACAGGGTATATCTTGGCCGAATCGTAGATAAAATATATGCAAGATGCAGTTATCTGGAAGAAGAGCTAACAAAGGAACACTTATCGACTTGTGGAGATAACAATGAAGACGATGATAAATATTTAAAAGCCAATCAATACGACTGCCGCTGCAGAGACAATAGACCTGGCTGCTGTCAGCGAAACTGGATGCGAGACTTTATTGAAGTTTTGTTATTCAATGAAATGCTCAACCGCCGCAGACGTTACAGAGGAAGAAAACGCTGGTTTTAGTTCATAATTCCAACAAAAAGAGGCTGTTCTAATTAAGATATTCATAGAGAAAGTTCCATGACTTCCTACACTGCTGGTTGAAAGTCATGGAACTTCTGCTGTCATATCTTAATTTTACCAGCCTCTGTTTTTTCAATAGTCTTTCTTTTTCCTGTTAGTATCCACCATTGATTACCGGAGTACCCAGATAAACATTTGTACTATCGGTTGTTTCGTCATAGTTCATGGCTACATGGATATTAATTTTTGTTCCCATAGATGTTACATACTCATCTAGTAGACCTGTATATGCGTAAATAGTAAATAACTTTTCAGATCGATTATCATATGCAATCTTGCCTTGCAGATTATCTACCATCCTATCTGCCAGTGTATTCATATTATCAAGACTTAGTCTTCCTTTATACTTACTGCTTAATTGCATTGTGGTTTCCACCTTATTTGTCTTAATCTCCTTAAATACTTTATCTAGCAATTTATGATATTCCAAAATGCTGTCAAGATTTTCATATAGTTTTAAGTCTACAATAATATAATGCTTTAGCTCGGGTATTCCTTCCTCATTTTCTTGTTCTTTGCTTATAACCTTAATTAAGGTTTCCGAGTTCTTTCCTATCTTTTGTAAGAGGGCTTCGCTGTCTTCTCCGTTTCTATTGACAATAACATCCTTATTCGCAGTTAAACCTATCTTTCCAGCAATAAATACAACCAAATCCCTTTTATCACTTTCACTAAGATAATTATTACCATAATCGGCCACCATTTCAAGTTCAAAAGAAGAAACTTCTGTGTTTGTACTTATAAAGGCTTCAAGAATATTACTTTTTGGAATTAAAAAATTATTTACAGCTATTTGCATGATTACTGCTATCCACAACACACCTAGCACATAAATAGTCATTTTTGATTTTTTCTCTATCATGATTTTTTTAAATTCTTTTGATAAACTACTTAATATTTCCATCCTGGCTCCCATCTGTGCGTACAGCCACTAAGCATTCTCACCATTTGGGTATGCTAATTGCCCTGCGCACGTATCAACAGTATCTACCCTACGTTACACAGCTTAAGTGCTGAGACAAAAACCACTTTCCTGTGGTTACGGTTACATATATTTCTATTTTATATTTTAACCATAAATATGTAATTTATTCAAATAAAAAAGCAGTTATAAACAGTGAGCATATCTTAGATGCTTCTGTTTACAACTGCCTTGACCTTTTATAACTTTGTTTCATTGACTATAATTATAGCTTAAGACATTAATCTTCAATTAATGCAATTCTTCTAATGTGTCTTTCATCTTCTGAAAAAGGTGTATCTAAAAAGGTATCCACTATTTTTAACGCATGGCCTGCTCCCACTACCCTTGCACCCATAGCCAGGATGTTCGCATCATTATGTGATCTGGTTGCCTCTGCACTAAAACAATCATGGCATAATGCAGCCCTAATACCCTTCATTTTATTGGCGGTAATAGAAATCCCAATCCCTGTGCCACAAATTAATATACCGAATTCACATTCTTTACGAATGATTGATTCAGCTACTTTTTTTGCATAAACAGGATAATCACAGGATTCTTTGGTATAAGAACCAAAATCCTTATATTCTATCTTCCTATTTTTTAAATGCTCTATAATTTCCTGTTTTAATTCATATCCGCCATGGTCACTGCCGATCGCTATCATGCTATTTCCTCCTCGTTAAGCTTATATACTGTTTTTTTCACTAGTCTTGCTAGTTCAACATAACATTCCTCATAATCAATTAACGTTCCTCCGTAAGGATCGGTTACATCACCATTTTCCCCCACGAATTCCTTAATTGTATATACATTATCAGTATATATAAAATTATCCATCACATTCTGCTTTTGCTTTTCCGTCATGGTTAGAATTAGTGTATTCTCATCAATATCGGAATTTTTAAGCCCTTTGGATATATGGCCTTCCAAATGCAGGTTGTGGCTTTTTAAAACCGTGTCTGCCTTCGGATTGGATGGCTCTGAAAATAATACTACTAGTCCTCTGGATGTCACCTGTCTGTCACTATTGGTTTCAAGACTTTTATATATGGTTTCTGCCATTGGGCTTCTGCAAGTATTACCGGTACATACAAATATGATTTTTTCATACTTGATCATATCTAATTCCTCCAATCAAATTCACCCGTAGCTTTAGGGTAAGAAAGGTTACACCTTCTTTATATGATAACCTGCTGCTTTTAATAAGCGGTTCATAATGGCTTGTCCCAGTTGGTTGTTGTCAAAACTTTCTGTAAATATATACTCGCACCCTTCTGTATCAAATGCCCTTAAAACCTCAAACAACCCTCTTGCAATGGTATTGTCATCTCTTCTGGTGCCAATGGTCTTAACAGTACCTTTCAGATAGAATGAGCGAGTTTCCTCCGTAGCAATAATACCGACCTTGTAACCTTGTAAAATCTTTTCTTCTGCTGCCTGATTTATGGACTTTATTACTTGCTTTGTATCCCCTTCATAAATCACTAGTTCACCTTTAGGAGAATAGTGCCTGTATTTCATTCCTGGTGCTTTTGGAATAAAATCGTTCTGAATACTGCGCGCCAGAACTGCCTTATCATATTCTACCTCTCCCACCACTTGGGAAAGCATGTCTTCTGTAATATAACCGGGTCTTAATATTATTGGTTTGTCAGCAGTCACATCAACGATTGTTGATTCAAGTCCAATAGTAACCTTCCCTCCGTCAATGACCATTTCTATTATGCCATCCAAATCATCCAGTACATGTTCCGCAGTCGTAGGACTTGGTCTGCCAGATACATTGGCACTAGGTGCAGCAATATATACACCGGATTGTTTGATTAATTCCTGAGCTATTTTATGAGAGGGCATTCTGACTGCCACTGTAGACAGTCCCCCGGTAGTGCTAAGTGGCACCTTTTCGCTTTTTTCAAAAATCAGGGTTAAAGGACCTGGCCAAAAAGCCTTTGCTAATTTAAGACCGTTCTCTGGTATATTTACTGCTATCTCTTTTAAGTCCTCCAAATCCGCTATATGAAGAATCAAAGGATTATCAGATGGTCTTCCCTTTGCTGCATATATCTTGCCAGAAGCATCTGCATTCAAGCCATCAGCCCCTAAACCGTAAACCGTTTCCGTTGGAAAAGCAACTAAACCTCCCGCCTTAAGAATCTGGGAGGCTTCCTCCAATTCCTCTATGGAAATGTTCACTTCATCTATCTTAATTCGCTTTGTATTCATAACTGCTCCTTAGCATGTTGAGGGTAATTGGGCGTACAGAATGTTTTCCATTTATTCTTTATTCATGCACATTATAGCACTAAATACCCATAAATGCCATATAAATTTAGACGGTGCCGGATATACCCTATTGTGCAGAAGAAACTGAAGTATTTATGTACCTCATGAGTCCAAGATGGATTGCCCAGGCAAGACGTTCCTGATAAGCTTCATCTATAAGTAAAGCCGCTTCATCACGATTGGACAAATAGCCACATTCCATAATTACAATAGGACATTCCACTTTCTTTAGCATATAGTAACTGTCATTGCTTTTGGCTACACGTTTATTGCCGTCCTGTAGGGTTTCTTTCATTTGTGCCTGCATTATCTCAGCATAACTTTTACCTTCCACAGAATTGGTATAGTAAAAGACTTGAGCTCCCCGTATACTTTCCTGCGTAAAGCTGTTCTGATGAATGCTAATAGCAAGTTCAGCCCGACTGCTATTGATTATATCAACGCGTTTCCTCATATCCGCAACCTTTTTATTAGAGTCACTCTCTGCGTAAAGTCCTATATCTTCTACCCTTGTCATAATAACCTTAATATCATTTTGCTCCAGAAGCGCCTTAAGTTTTAAAGCAATGCTTAGGTTAACGTCCTTCTCTTGTGCTCCATTAATTCCAACTTTTCCAGGATCTCTTCCACCGTGTCCAGCATCGATTACCATGGTTATCTCTTTCTTATTAGTTGTAAATTCCCCAGTTTGCTGCATAACAATAACAGTGTTGTCTGTCAGTATTAGTACAGACAGACACACCATTAGTAAAAATAAAATATGAAAATAGTTTTTATTTAATTTCTGTAACCTGCTGCTCATAGCCTACCAGCTTTATTATTTTTTACATTCTATGAATAAAACATTCTGTCTATGAGTCCCATCATTAATTTATATATTTCACAATTATATTCCAGATATTTTCTTTTTCAAGTCCTAGCTTCCAGCCCGCAATACCCGCCACATCAGCCTGTGTTACTACTTTTAACTTTTCTTCAAATGAGTCTTCTTCTTCCAGCCAGATTCTATATAAGGCATTATCCTTTTTATATTCACCATAGTAAAGACCCACATTTTCATCCCAGGCTGCTTCTACGCCATTCTCCTTTAATACTCTTTCAGCACTGGACATTCCAAATGCTTCTGAAGTCACAGTAACAGCTCCATCTTTCTCCGTTACTTCTTTCCATTGTCGGGTATAAAAAGGTAAGGCCATTATAATTCTTTCTTTTGGTACCATTGCCAGGGTATTCTTTACTGCACCCTCCACAAAAGAAAGTGAGGAAACCGGACCGCTTACATCTGAACCGCCATGATGCTCATCATATGCCATAATAATAACATAATCCGCAACAATTCCTTGTTCTTCCCTGTCATAGTAAGCAGAATAGCTGGTGGGTACATAATTGTCAACGGAAAGAACAATACCATTGCTGCGGCACTTTACGGATAATTCTCTTATGAATTGAATATAGGACAATCCTGCTGCGGATGGTATTTTCTCAAAATCTATATTAATTCCATCCAAATTATATTTGATAGCCTCTGCTACTAATTCATTCATAAGCTTTTCTCTTTTGGAAGTATAGGATAATAACTCACCCATGTCTACCTCGGTTGAAAAATCATCCACTAATCCCCAAACCTCAACTCCGTAATTATGAGCTCTATCCACATAACTCGTATCGGCCAAAGAAGATATATTTCCTTCATTATCGGTAATCTTAAACCACGTCGGAGACACTACATTAACACCCTTGGTTTTTTCCAAAAGATTTAATAAATTATTATTGGCATCTCTGTTAGTCACCTGGTGCCACACCAAATTTATCTTTTTATCTTTTGATATATGTGTATACTCCGGTGCTTCAAAATCACTTATTAAAGTCTCATAATAGGATTCCGCCACATGTTTATTTCTTACATAACCAATGACACCGTCTTCTGTCATAACTTTGCTGAAATTATTTTTTGCCACTTCACTGGTATCTACATAAGTTAATACCTGACCCGGTACTAATTCTACTAAAATATCACTCTTAATACTATCTTCATATCTTAATTGAGTTGTTTTTTTAACAGTAGTAAACAGATAGTCGCCCCAGTCATACTGTATCACCAAGCGATTCGGTTCTTTGTACAGTTCATATTCTAAGTCAGAAAATTCTTTTACAAATTCTATGGCTATGTATACAGTACTGTTTTTAACCTTAACAATCGTATAGCTGGTTTCTTTCTTGCTTTTATTGACAAGATAGGAATTACCGCCAAGCTCTGCTCGGATAATTTCAGAAGGAGTTGTATAGCTTAATACATTTTCCTTTGCATCCCAATAAAACCTCTTATTAAACATAGCAGTAACAGTATCATAATCCAGATATATGGTTGAATCCTCAATCAATGCTTTCTTTTCGTAGATACTATCCTGCATAATAACGAAAGCCTCTTCTTCAGAAACCTGATAGTAATCTGTTAGCTCCATACTCTTCTTGCTTGGTGTAAATTTACTGATAAGTGCTGCACCAACTGCTATTATTATAATTAGTAAAGCAATGGTAGTACCGATTACTGCCTGCTTTGCCTGTCTTTTCATACAAATCCTCCTGTATTATCCTTACATTAGAGAGCCTCACTCCACACAAAAAAGCTACTCATGTTCATTTGTCTTTCATTACCTAGTGTATCTGATTATTACTTGTTACAAGCGTTATCAGACTCACCCTAAGTAGTCATGCTTTTTATTATAGCATTGAATTGTACTATCGTCATTATCAAATTCGACTTTTTTATAAATTTTCCACCAATTCCTAGGATTGAACTAAATACTGCTTGTTCCAAAATAAAGTTATACTTTGTAAAGACAAGGAACCCTCTTGGGGTGTGGTGCTACTACACACCTAAAACGTAATATAAAAAGAAATAGGAATGCCTTGGGACTTAGGCACTCCTTTTCTATCAGCAATAAATTATTATCTTTACTCCTTATGAAGTATTGAGGATACTATATTCAGGTCTTTTATTTTACACGTATTGCATACCGTAATCTGATTAGCGGTAACACTACAACGAATTGTTGCATTTCGCTTCACAGTAAAATTAATAGCCTTGTTTCTTATGATTAGCCGGCCTATAAAAATTCTGGTGCTCTGACAAACAGGTTAGTAGTTACAAATAGGATAAGAAGGTCTTGTGATATGTTATCATAAAGTAACGTTTAGCCGGCTTACATCTAGAATTGTTTTTATGGAGTTTCTTATTGCTGGAAGGATAAAACGTTAGATGAATTTTCGAAAAAAATGAATCATATTCTGGGAAAGCAAAAAGGGATCCGGCTCATAGGGAACACCATACATGCTTCTTCCAAATTCTCTTCCGGCAGCTTTTATCTGCTTTTCTGCTGCAAAAGGGATGGCATATATCCATGAGTCACTTGTTTTTATCTCTTTTGAGACAGTAAGGAAATTCATAAACTTGTGTTTTTTCCATGCTGCCAGACTACTGACTACTATTTTTATATCACATCGCAGGAACTCATTGATATTCTTCCAGTCCGAACCAAAATCCAGAATCAGACACTGATATCTGTCATTCATTATATCTACAAGGTTTTTACTGTCTTTCTGAGGATAGAAAGTCACACGGTGAACCGTATAGGAATCTTCCTCCATAGACTCTTCTTCGCCACCATAAAAATATGATTTAAGACTACTAATATCTGAGGAAGATGGTTGTTTATCCCCAACTTCTATATAGGCTGTTCTATGACCCAGCCATTCGCTTAAATAGGTCGCCAGCATAAGCCCTAAGTGGGTTACTCCGACATTTTGATGTGTACCTGTTATTCCTATTATCAGCTTCCCCTGTTTATATTCTTTTCTAATACGCTTCATTAGCATTGGCTGTCTTTTCACTCTACCAGACATTCCTTTCTGACTCCATTTTTGTGTGACAGGACTCTATTACCTTTCACCTTATCCATATAACAGGTTTGATATAAAGTCCATTACATACTCATTTCCTTTTCCTTTAAAGGGATCTGGTTCATAGGGAATCCGGCTTGTTTTAAATTGACCCATTGCACCAGCTACTAAAGCATACTGTTTTCCATTCAGATAATTAAACAAAAACCTTATATCCTCTTCCGGTTCAATCTGCTTTAAAATTTCTTCCGTATATTGAAGCTCCCATTCTTTGCCCCCTGATACAATTAATTTATGATCTGCCTCTAAAAAATCCGTAATGTTTTCTTTGGTAAGGCAGCCAAAATCCATAACAGTGAACGGATATAACTCTTTATTATATGCATTTTCCAGGCTGGTTTCCGGTAGAAGATTACATCCGAATAATCGGTGTACACCGTGTCTTGTCTTATTATTCTGGTATCTGCTTAAAAGACTGTGAAGCTGTCCTGATTTGTTTTTTTCGATATACAAACCATTCTTATGGTGGGCGCATAAGTAAGAGGTGAGTAAAAATGCTAAATGGGTAGTACCAATCCTTTGTTGTGTTCCTGCAACTGCAATATGAAGGGTTTCATTGGATTTCTCTTTACTGGATACTTTACTTCGCTTCAGTTCTGATAATTTTTTATTTAGAGCTGCAACAGAAGGATAACGGAAAGAAGAATTGGCACGTAAGCAGCGTTGAATGCAGTTTGCTAATGCCTTACTGCATTGCAGCTCCAGATTTTTTCTTGCAGCCTGTCCCAATTCAAGTTCATAGGGATAGCCTGTTACAATATAATAGAGTAAAGCACCGATGCCATAAATATCAGTCCTTTCATCCGGGGTGGTTTTCGTATATAGTTCAGGTGCTGCGTAGCCTTTTGTACCAAGAGAAAAACTTCTCTTGTGTACTTCCTTTTTTGGTACAGATGCTCCAAAATCAATTAATCTAACCACACCGTCTGAAATTATCAGGTTGTCCGGCTTTAAATCCAAGTATAATATGGGATTATTTAAGGAATATAAATAAGAAAATAAATCACAGAGTCCTGCAGCTATCTCTATAACAGATTGTTCCGGAAGCCGTCCCTTTGACTCACGGAATTCAGATAAAGATTCCCCTTCAATATACTGCTCTATAATATAGGAATAGGAGTTATCCTCCTCTACATCATAAATAACCGGTATACAGGGATGTTTCAGATTTTTTAAAATATTTGCTTCATGAAGCAGTTGTCCATGAAGTATATGGTTTTTACTAATTCTTTTAATTGCCCTAAGAGTATGCAGCTTAATATGCTCAGCCAAAAAGACTTCTGCACTACCGCCTTTTCCCAGTGGTCTGATTATTAGGTATTTCTGAAACCAGATTTGATTTGCCATTTTCTCCTTTCTGCGGATATACCAGACGAAATCCAATTACCCATATAGTTATTATACCCATTTAAAATCTTTTTCTCAATCCTTTCTTAGCTGTTACGGTGCCAAAAATTTTGAATGTTTTATAGTAAATTTAACATAATATTTTATGCTATTTATTGAAATACCTATAAAATTATAAGGTAAATATATACAAATTAATGATAGTAATATATCCTAATTATACAAATCAGAAGTAACCCCACTCTAAGCCTTATTGCCCTTTTTCCAATACCTGGTATTGAGGGTGGATTTGTAATGTTTATGCTCTCCCGGCATATATTATAAACAGATATACAGTTAGCATATCTTGTTAGTTATACTTTTACTAAAACTTTCGCGCCTTGACCTCAGTAATTCATATTAAACTTAGTAATTTTTATACCTTTTGAAAACCTAGTATAATTGTAGGATGAACTCATTTCATGGTGTAAAAAATCACTTGACTAACTTAATTATTTAAATTATACTTTGTTTACAACATAACTATAGCTATCTTTATATCTTGTACTATATCATGTTGCAGCACTTAATTGTTTATGAGGCCAGCACATAGAAAAGGATGTGATTCTATGAAGATAGAGAAAATTAGCGATCGCCAGATTCGCTGTACTTTAAGCAGAGATGATTTAGTGGATCGAGAATTACGAATTAGTGAACTTGCTTACGGAAGTGAAAAAGCAAAGGCCCTGTTTCGAGATATGATGCAACAGGCTAACTATGAGTTTGGTTTCGAAGCCGAGGACATTCCTTTGATGATAGAAGCCATTCCGGTGTCGCCTGAATGTTTAATATTAGTGATAACTAAAGTAGAAGACCCTGATGAACTGGATACCCGTTTTTCCAAGTTTTCACCCGATTCTGATGACCACGATGATTTATACGAGGATGATTCAGAAGAATCTTATGCTGACGAAATTATCAACACGTTTGGACAGATGGATGAGTTATTGGGAGAATCTACTGAGGAAGAAAAAGAAGATTTTGTTCCACTTGCAGAAGCATTATCCATTAATAAGGAAGAACCCCACGAAGATCAGAAAAGCGTCTCCTATCAAACAAATTTGATGAAAGTATATTCTTTCAAGACTTTGAATGAAGTAACAAAACTATCCTGTGTCATTAGTAATTATTACAGTGGTAATAACAGTTTATATAAAAATCCGGTAAGTTCCTTATACTATTTGGTAATTACCAAATCAGACCACACTCCGGAAGAGTTTAATAAAATCTGTAATATTATATCTGAATATGGCCGAACAGAGCGTACAACTTACGCTAGCCCATATTTTTATGATGAACATTTTGACAGTATTATTAAAGATAATGCTACACAAATTTTATCTGCAATCTAATCATAATAGATATTGAATAGTTCTGTAAATTTGTATCTAAATTTAAATATTGATATAATAACTTTTACACAGAAAATTAGCTTGAACAGGATATTTGTTATAATTATATTCATGTATCTGGCATAGCTATAAATGAAAAACAGACCGAATCCAAGGTAATCCTTGTCTTACGGTCTGTTTTTCTATGGCAATGCGCCATCTATGCATTATTATTTATTCTGAAGATATTCATTGATTGTTGATAATAATACATCTGCATCCATTCCATGTACCATCGCAGCTTCTTCTAAGGATTCTCCCTGAGATGAAGGGCAGCCGATACAATGCATACCGGAAGCTAATAAAATAGAAACAACTCCCTGATCAACATTGATGATTTCACCAATTGTCATGTCTTTTGATACCTGTGCCATAATGATTCCTCCTTTAGTTTATCTATAAACTATACTAGTTAATTTGTTTGTTAACAATTTCATTATAATCTAAGTTGCTTTATGCGTCAAGGTAGTATTTTCTATGTAATCCTCCAAATTCTTTGCCTAAATTTGTTGCATATTTAACTTGTATTATACCGTAATTTATATTAAAATAAAGATTGAAAATAATATATAGGAGGTACATAATTATGGCATATAAAATTTCTGATGAATGTATTAGCTGCGGAGCTTGTGCAGGAGAATGTCCAGTTGGAGCTATTTCCGAAGGCGCTAGCCACTATGAAATCGATGCTGATTCCTGTCTGGATTGTGGTGCTTGCGCTGCTACATGTCCAACAGGAGCAATTGAGGCTTAATATATTCAAACACTTATGGACTGTTGTCTTAACAAACAAGAACAACAGTCCATAATTTTATGTATAACTTTTTTTAGTAAATATCCCTTTCTTCTTTTTTATTCGTTCACTCTTGCCTGCAGCGATTTCTGCACGACCTTGCTGGATTTCTCTCAGAGTTCGGTCGAACTGCTTAAATCTTTCTTCTTCACGCTCTTCCTTTACTTTCAGTAGATAATCCATCTCTTTTATAACACTAGTAGTAATGGATTCACTTAACACGTCTGATAATGCCTCATTATTATCTTCAATGGCCTCTGTTATTAATCTGCCCATGATATTTTTAAACTGCTCCAGTCTTTGTGATGACTTTTCCACTATCATATCCTGTGCTTCATTTGGCTCTTCATCTTCTTGTACGGCCAATGCTGATTGTACGGCTTCACCTGCAATATCATCCATATATTTTTTATCCCACTCTTGCTGCATTTTCTCTACTTCTACTTTCCCCAGCCTTCCCAGTCTTTGAATCTCCGGTAATAGCATTTTAATGGCCCGTAGCTGATAGCCTTTTTCCTTGAGGATTTTAACAGCCTTTAGAACTTCAATATCCTCCTCCCTATAATATCTATGCCCCATCTCATTCCTTAGTATATGTATATTCAATTCTTCTTCCCAGTATCGTAATGTATGTTGTTCCACATCAATTCTTTTTGAGGCCTCTGATATCATATATCGAGTATCGTGCATAATCTTCCTCCTCGGTTAATTGTAATATTTTTACACTCATTTAATTATATCATAGGCATCTTTCATTGCAATATACTAGAAGTAATTTCTTAATTATCTTATCGACAGTAACAGTCAGCAGCTTGTCCTACCCACCACCCCTTGACATATTAAAACAGCATCATATTTTTCTTAACATTCCCTGTTAATAAATAAAAACCGCCAGAGCTCAATTTCTGAGTTCTGGCGTATATAATATATCTATATATCTTCTTATTTCTTATTATGTTGTCTAATTTACTCTTAAATTTTATCCATTCTGGCGTTCCAGATTAGCAAATTTCGTAAATTGAGAAAGCCAGGCAAGCTTAACCGTCCCGGTAGGACCATTTCTTTGCTTACCAATAATTACCTCTGATATACCTGCTTCCTCTGAATCATGGTTATAATAATCATCACGATACAAAAACATAACAATATCCGCATCCTGCTCGATAGCACCGGATTCCCTCAAGTCAGAAAGCATAGGGCGTTTATCCGGTCTTTGCTCTACAGCACGGCTTAACTGGGAAAGAGCTATAACAGGCACACTTAACTCTCTGGCAAGGCCTTTTAAGGATCTTGATATTTCAGAAATTTCCTGTTGTCTTGACTCAGATTTTTTACTGCCTGTCATAAGCTGTAAGTAATCAATGATTACCAAACCCAAATTATGTTCTAGCTTAAACTTACGGCATTTGGAACGAAGTTCACCAATAGAAATGCTTGATGTATCATCTATAATTAAATTAGAGTTACCAATCATTCTGGCACTTTCAACTAACTTCAGCCATTCTTCATCGCTTAATTCACCGGTACGTATTGCCTGAGAATTAACCTTAGAGTGCATTGCCATAATACGCTTTACCAACTGGTCCTTTGACATTTCAAGACTAAAAATAGCTGTTGTTGTATTCCCTTTTAGCACAACATGCTCTGCAATATTTAATACAAAAGCTGTTTTACCCATGGAAGGTCTTGCTGCTATCAGTATTAAATCGGAAGGCTGTAAACCTGCCGTCTTATAGTCCAAATCATAAAAGCCAGTTGCAACACCGGTAACGCTGCCTTTGTTTTTCGCCGCAGCTTCAATACTTTCCAAAGACTTAAAAACAACATCGCGGATACTTACAAAATCACCGGAATTGCGTTTTTGCAGGATATCGAACATCTTTTTTTCAGAATCTTCAAGTATTGTCTCTATCTTCTCTTTATCTAAGTAGCATTCGTTGGTAATGGATTCTGTAACCTTTATCAATTGGCGCAGGGTAGACTTTTCTTTTACAATATTGGCATAGTACCTAATATTTGCTGAGAGTGGTACCGATGCAATCAAATCTCTAATGAATTCAAGGCTGCATAGCTCCGGGGGAACATCTTTTTCCTTTAACTTGTTTTGAAGAGTAATCAAATCAACAGGTTTTCCTTCATTAAATAGCTCAATCATGGCATCATATAATACCCCATACCGCTTTTGGTAAAAGTCTTCCCCTATTACAAGTTCTGAAGCGGCAATTATGGCATCTTTATCCATAATCATAGAACCAATTACCGAACGTTCCGCTTCATCACTATGAGGAAGTACCTTTTTTATAAATGCCTCATCCATTGATTTACCTCCTAAAGTCAGCAGTTATCTATTATTGTTCACTTACCTTCACCTTAAGTTCAGCTGTAACCTTGGGATGAAGTTTAACAGGAACTGTATGTGTTCCAATGGTTTTAATTGCTTCTGGAAGTTGCAGTTTTTTCTTGTCAATATCCATACCATACTGAGTTTTTAAAGCACTTGCAATTTCTTTGGATGAGATAGACCCAAATGTTCTTCCACCTTCTCCTGCTTTTATTTTGACATCCAAGGTCTTACTCTCTAAATCCTTGGCTAAAGCCTGGGCTTCTTCTAATATTTCTTTCTGTCTCTTATCTTCTGCCGCTTTTTGTAATTTTAAATCATTAAGATTTTTAGCATTAGCCTCTAATCCAAGTTTTTTAGGCAATATAAAATTACGGGCATAGCCGTCACTTACATTTACCAACTCTCCTTTTTTTCCCAACGCCTTAACATCCTGTGTCAATATAATCTGCATATCTATATCTCCTTTCAGAAATCATGTCCCGTACAGTTCATAAGAACTGTTTTAGACATAGTTATTATAGTTCTCCTTCTTGTTTCATTGCGGACAGGGTCGCTTTTAAATTGTACATAGCTTCTGCCTGGGTACAATTTGTAAACTGGGCACCCGCAACACTCATATGCCCTCCTCCTCCAAGTCGCTCCATAATCAATTGAACATTTACTTCGTCAATTGATCTTGCACTTAGATAAATCTTATCATTAAATTCCGTCAGTACAAACGTGGCTCGGATATTTGTAATATTCAGTAGTTCATTAGCCACCTGTGCGCCTAATACGGTAGGACTGCTTACGCCTGCACTTGAACATACTGTTATAGCAAAATGCTCCAGATAAACTTCTGTTGCACTAATTGCCTCTGCCTTAACTTTGTATTCATCCATATCACTGCGAAAGGATTTCCGGATACGGGTTACATCTGCTCCGTTTCTTCTTAAAAAAGCTGCTGCTTCAAAGGTTCTTACACCTGTCTTTGTTAAAAAGTTATTGGTATCAATCATTACACCTGAGTACATAGCATCTGCTTCAACCTGTTTTAATCTCAGCCCATCTCCGATGTATTGAAGTATTTCTGCAACCATCTCGCAGGAAGAGGATGCATAAGGCTCAATATAGGACAATACTGCATTCTCAATGGCTTCACCCGTTTGCCTGTGATGGTCAAGAATTACTATCGTTTTGGTTAATGACAACAATTCTTTACACTCTGTGTAGTTTGGGCGGTTTACGTCTACTATTACAAGCAAGGTGTTATTGTCCACAATCCCCATAGCCTGTTCACTTTTTAAGAACATATCATCTTCATATTCCGGATTATTAATAAATCGGTTCATCAACGGTCTGACAGAAGTTGTAACTTCATTAATGACAATATGGGCTTTTTTATTCAGGGTCTTAGCAATACGATATATACCAATTCCCGCGCCAAAGGAATCCACATCCCCAATAGCATGTCCCATAATTACAACTTTGTCCTTAGCTTCTACAAACTCTTTTAAGGCATGAGCCTTCACTCTTGCCTTCACTCTGGTACTCTTTTCAAGTTGTATACTCTTACCGCCATAATAGAGAAGTTTTTCTCCTTCCTTAACAACGGCCTGGTCACCGCCCCTGCCAAGAGCTAAATCAATGGCGGCTCTGGCATATTCATAGCTTACCTGATAAGAATCTGTATGAACCCCAAGTCCAATACTAATCGTTACTGACATCTCATTTCCGATATTGACTGCCCTTACTTCCTCTAACAGATTAAATTTGTTCGCTTGAAGCTGAGGAAGATATTTTTGCTTAAATACAAAAATATACTTATCCTTTTCTAGTTTCTTTACAATAGCATCAATACTTTGCATGTATTTATTTATTTTTCGGTCTACTAAGGCAATTAAAAGTGAACGCCTAACTTCATCAATACTTTCAAGAGCTTCTTCATAGTTATCAATATAGAGTAGACCCGTTATCATTTTCTGATCATTGTTTTGTTTTATTAAACTCTTGATTTCCGTTTCATCATAGATATACATGGCTATCAGACTGTTTGCGTCACTAAAGTCCATATCCTCATCCTGGTAGCCCCAGGGACTGTTCTCTGAAAAATCTTCTGCAATAATTTTACGAAGTACCACCTTATAATAATTATTGCCCCGAAGCAGCGGAACTGTCTGATCCTGCATATCTCTTGGCAAGACTGCTTCTGTAATCTCAGGAAATATATTGCTTATGGATTTTTGTGCCTTAAATTCATTTTCAATCATATCGAGGAATTCATTATTACCCCAAAGCAGTCTTCCGTCATAATCCAGCACCGCATAAGGCAGTGCCATTTCTTTTAAAAGCTGCTTTTGAACCTGTCCATAATCCGCCGCATAGCGAATTAAGTCTCCAACGATGTAAGGTCTTTTAAAAAAGTACAGAAACAGTGCGATCAGAACATACACAATAACAAAACCGGTCATGATAATCCCTGCCTGCCGGTCAACCAGATGAATCGATAGATTCATAGCTATCAACAGTAGAGATAACATAACAGGCCATTGCAGATATGCCTTCAATGCTCCTTTTACTTTTATCTTCCTTTTCATTTTTACACCCATTTCATACTACAAGCTTGCCTGCAGTATTGCCGCCTTAATAAAGGTGAGATAATTTCACCATTAAAATTAGATGCGGCAACTTTCTATAACTAATATTTACAAATGTTTATCGTAAAGTTTATTATAACATTTATAGCCATGAAATTAAAGTTTTTTTTATAAATCCTAGGGACACTCCTTTAAACTTGCCTTATCTAAGTGCTGTTCCCTTTTATTTTTAAACCCTTTTTACATGTAATACCGCTAATCAGGGTGTAGAATTGCTTTTTAACTTCACACTAATCCCCTTTATAACCACCTTATAAAATAAATCCTTTCGTAAAGTAGCTATTAGAATTGTAAAAATAATACAAAACACACCACCCAATCCAATTTGTACCAGTAATTGAACAAGTCCTGTTCCTAACCAGTTACCACAAATAGAAACCAGAAACATCATTATAACACCTGTTAAAAGGTATGGAAGGGAATTGGTGATATACCTTATTACCGGTAATTGTTTGCGCAGCCAAATCATCTGCACAAACATAACGGAAAACTCAGCAACTATAGTGCCAATGGCTGCACCCTTAGCCTGATATCTAGGAATCAGCATCAGGTTAATCGTCAGATTAAGTACTGCTCCAACAATTGTAGATATAACATATACCATGTCCATGCCTTGGGGAATGAGATATTGTGTCCTGATGATATTTGCCCAGGCTATAAAAAATACGCTCAAAGTCAGGTATACCAGTAAAACACCACATTCTTTAAACCCTTCTCCAAAATATAGGGTAACAAAATTATGACTTACTCCAATCATGCCAAATACCATAGCAGATGCAATAATATTCACCAGCATAAAGGAATTCTCTATATATTTCTCACCATCTTCTTTCGTTCCCGTGGTAGCAATATTGGTCATCCGTGGAAGCATGACGATGCCCATGGCATTTATGAAACCTATGGGTATATTATTAATCTTCGTGGCGTTTTCATAAAATCCTACCTGTTCATAGGTTGACATATTCCCTAGCATAATTTTGTCCATTACCTTATAGACGCTAAACGCCAGTACTGGAATAAACAGAGTTATGATAGGCTTAAGCTGACAACGTATTCCTTTTATGTCTGGTCTTACAAACGTTACAAATTTACGCAGATATAGCCACAAATAAACCTGGCTTAAAAGCGTTCCCACTGCCATTATCAAGGTGAATATCCATAAATCTCCTGTATCTTTTACATAGAGAAAAATCAGAACCACCGTTGCCAGTTTAATTAACACATTCCGCAATACAGTAAACCTAAAATTCTCCAAACCAAAATACAGCCAGCTTATATCAAAAATACCGGAGCACAAAAATATCAACTGAAGCCATGGTAAGGGGCTGCTATTCTTTACCACCATCAGCAAGTATATAAGATAGATTAGAACACCAACTCCATGGGTAATTAATTGCACCGTATAAATATTCCAAAATACTTCACTGCGTTTTTCCATGCCTGTTCCTGATGAGGCTATGGTACGGTTACCATGCTGAGTAATACCAAGCATTGCAACCAACATAAAATAATAAACAACCGAATAGGTATAGGAATATTCACCGATTCCATCTGCACCAAGTACTCTCGAAATGTATGGGGTAGTAACTAAAGGAAGAAACAAAGATAAAAATTGATAGGATATATTATAAATAAAATTCTTTTTTAAGGTGCCCACGCGCATAACTCCTACTCTTAATTCTCTAGCAGTTGACAAAAACCTATCTGCATTCTAGTTTCTTATTTTTTCCGGAGCGATTCCTGTAAAAAATTTATAGATTTAGTCTGCATCCTTTTTAATTGCTGGTCTGCATAGGTGAATGTAATCCCAGACATCACATCCTTTATTAAAAGTTCGTCACCAGTAACCATTCGCTCCTTTAGACCAAACATGTTTAAAATGGTTATAGCCCTGTCATCATTGGCATTATGCATTGAACTGTCAATAAACCAGAACTTCTTATGGTTTATAATCGAAAAAGCGGTTCCATGAAAGGAGGTTGTCAAAACCAATTGGGCTTCTGCAATCATTTTTAAAAATACTAGGGGACCGCTTTTTTTTGTTAGGCGAAAGCCAAAACGAGCCCCTTTCTTAACCCAGGACTTGGCATCAATTATATAAACCGGCATATTCAATTGCTTTGAAATAGCCCGAACCACCCGGTTTACCTCTTCGGAATAGCGGAAGGCATAGTAAAAAATGTACTTTCCCTTAACAGCGGTCTCCTTTGCTGCCATTTTGGCGTATTCATTGCTGCCTAGCAACATTGTTGGGTCAAGGAGTACAGGTACTGTCTGTCCGGTCATTTCATAAATCCATTTTGCTCCATTATCTTCACGAATAGACATATAGTCAAAGTCTTTTAAATATTTAATATATGTTTCCGGCTCTTTTTCTTCCTCTGTAAGATAAGTTGCTCCAAAGCTTGGAGCATACGCAATCTTTAATTTATCAGAGACAAAGTTCAGATAATAAGCATCATCTCCGTCGGGACAGGTTGTGTTCCACACCTGGTCACTTCCTGTTATGTAAGCATCATAATCTCCCGGGTTGTCCATAAGCTGAAGGTTATCTGTATATCGTGTCTTTCCCAGTACCAGCCACTTACGCAAAAAGGATTTGTAATCCTCATAGTGGCATTTAAAGCGTGGATAGAACAGTAAGGTGACCATGTTTAAGGCAATATCCTTTAAACTTCGCGGTTTGCGAAATAACGCGTACATATGCTGTTGTTCATTGTTTGAAAAATTAATAATCTCATTCTTATATCCCATGCGTTCCAGCGTTTTTTGTAAGGCATAGCTTTGCAGCATGGAACCGCAATTATTCGATTCATGAAATGTAATGATACCTATTTTCATATAGCTCCTTTCGTTAAATATAAATTGTAGAGGATTGTTAAATAGTAGGTCTAGAGGCGGAAGTAGGCAAAAGCAATTATCTAACTATAGACCGTCTATTCTCTGTTCGAATATGAGAAATCCATCGCTGTGTAAAGTCTTTCTGCTTATCCATACTGAACTTTCTTCCAAACAAAGAAGACGTATTAAGTAAACGACCCCAGTCTTCCTCCCTGAGTACCTTGGGGCTTTTTCTATTCTCCTCATTCCAAATAATAAGCCTTTTGCAGGCATTGTAATTATTAGAAAAAACTTTGTCGTACAATTGATGAATGAAAGGAGAATTAACACACAGGGTCTGTATAAATATTTCATCACCACACAAGCTTTTCTTTAGCATTACCATTACCTTCTTTTCTTCTCTCAGTACGTAATCTGCAAACTCCTTTGTGATACTGCACCAATTACAGCCCTTTTGGATGGTTTCATAATAAAGTTTTCTTTTTAGACCCAATACGGTTTGAATTTTTACCAGAAAATCATCTGTTAAAAATAATACTTTTGTAACTGTCTTGTACCTGGTACACTTTAGATATTTGCCAAACGGATGGCGATACATCACACGGTTTAATGCCTCTTTTCCGGCGACCGGACTATCAAAATGTATGAACTGCTTCCCTGCATGCTTTCTAAAAAATGTATGTATATCTAAATTAGATTTTAAGGGTAGGTCTGCCCCTGACAAAAAGTGATAATAATCATACTCACCTGCAAAAGCACTTCGAAGTAATAAGTACTGACACTCCACCTGGGACGCATCACCCCAGTTAACAGAAATTTCACTTAAGACTTTTATCTTTGAACGCTTAGCACACTTCTTAAGTTCATTTTCATTCCAAGTCTTAAATTTTTTGTCCATATGAATATATAAATCATTATTCCTGTTATCTAACAGGCTTATCAATGCTTTTAAAACCTCTAATTCATTATGGGCTATGATTAAGAAGGCGTGTTTCATAAGCAGTCTCTCCTTTAAATAGTTGTGCATTGCCACTCAATAAAAGCGGGATCGTTAACACATAAAAGGTCTGAATAAGAGATGGTGAAGTTAATACAAAGAATGCACTTACTTCAAAAACGGGATATACCAAAAATGCTATAATACTGCCAACGGCCCAGTCAAAAACAGGACGGCTTATCTTACTTAACTTATTCCAAATCAAATAGAGGTTTCTTCCTATCACAACAACAACGACTGCACTTAAAATAATGCCCCCTGATAGTAGATATGTAATATACATGCTGTGAAATCCCACTCCGGCACCAACCGTATCTTCTGCTAACACCACTCTGTCAATTCCCATCCCTCTTCCAAACCATAAAGTAATCGTATCCAGTAAATCAAAAGCTACCTGCCATAAAGTATCCCGTCCCGTTAAACCAGAGCTTTCCCGTATCATATATTTATCTGCAAAATCAGTTACCAAAGGAACAAAGAGATAAAGTACAAAGCACAAAAGTACTAAAAAGATAAGGGCTATGACTGCCTTTTTATGAATCTTCCATTCACACAACATATATCCAAAGATATATGCCAAGAATGCAACATAGCAGGTTCTTGAAAAGGTAAAAGCCAAATTAACTGTTAAAAATAGAATTAATAGCCTTAGTTTTCCTTTCTTTTTTACCTGATGCATGAAATACCAGGTTGCAATAATTCCTCCTAATAAAATAACACCAAATTGGTTACGGTGTCCCCAGATAGAGCGATAGGAATTGGACATGTTAAAATTACTATTGCCCCGAAACGAAAATGCTTCTCCATTTAACTGAAAAACAACAGCATATATAGCACTAAAAAGTGCCACAGCAATGATAATCTTTAGTAATTGCTCCATTTCTTTTTTTGTTATAATTACTTTTCTGGGAAATATAACAAAAATAAAATAGGAAAAAATCCATATGATTGCCCGTTCTATATTATTATTGGGATAACTAGTAGTATAGCTGTATGCATAACCCATGCATTGCCCAAGCACAAAAGCAGTAAGACAAAAAAAATCAACTCTATTCAGATATAATCGATTCGTATTGATACAATACAATACAAAAATAGCAGCAATTAAAAGATAACCCATCAACGTAAGATAAGAACTATACTGTCCCCACAAGATATCCAGAATATCTCTAAAATAAGTAAAGCAAAGTAGTATCAGATATATTTTACTTTTCTTAAACTTCAAGTTGTTCTCCTGCCCATGTATTTTATATACAGGCTTGCCAAGAAGTAGCCAAAATCATACTTATAATGATACGCATATAACAGAAATTTTTCTAAAAACTTCCTTTCCTTTATATCTTCTGAAACCAGTTTATTCTTTTTGAGGTTTATATTTTCATGTTTCCAGGTACGATAAATCGTGTCCTGGATATCCGTTTTTTCATACTTATTTCTTACTACATAATAAAGAAACATTTTGTAATACCTATATTCAAAATAAGTCTTATACTCTTTATAATCTATCCGATTAAGAGTTTGCCTTACATCCTCCATTGCCTGAAGAATTTCTAAGTGTTTTTTTGTAGGTTTTCTGGAAACACCGCTTTCATTATTAAAGTAATAATACAGCACCTCTGGTATAGATAGTATTACGGGATTATATTCTGCAAACCTGATATTTGCTGCCAAATCATCACCCATTGTTATCCTGGGAATGGTTTCATACGCTGCCCTTATTAAAAAGTCCTTTTTATAACATCTGTTCCAAAAATATGGAGTAAGTGATTCGGATAATATGGCTTTAATATAACTCTCCCTGTTATACTCTCCGGTTCTGTGCTTCTGGTTTACTCTAAATTCCCCTTTGGAGTTAAAGACAGAAAAATTGTAAATTACTATATCCTGCTTAAAATCCCGGGTGTAATTTGATACGTTTTCTACCAGCCGGTTATGAACCCAATCGTCTCCATCTACGAAGACAATATACTTTCCCTGTGCCTTTTGAACCCCGTGTATACGTGCACTGTTGGCACCCTGGTTCGACTGACCATAGTAACTTAATTTATCATATCTTTGTACCAGATTGGCAACGATGACCTTTGTCTTATCGGTTGAACCATCGTCAATGAAGATTACTTCATAATCGGAATAACTTTGGTTAAGTAGTGAATACAGGCATTTCTCTATGTATTGTTCCACATTAAATCCAATTACTACAAAACTAATTTCTACCATAGCCACATCCTTCCATTGGCACAGCATTGCTGTCTCTGCATTGTAAATAAAATTCTGCCAGTCTTTCAGCCTCACAAGCAATATCATACTCATGCTCACGAGTTAAACTAACTACTGAGTCTGCATAAAGCTGCCGCTTTTTCGTATCAATTTCCAATATATTCTTTGCCCACCTTGTATAAGTGCAATTTAACGGTAGGAGCCTTACTAAATCTGTGTAAACACATTCTCTGCTTACAACCTCTGATATGATACATGGCAAAGCTGCAATCTGCCATTCCACCACAACCAGTGGCAGCCCTTCATACAAAGACGGCAGTAACATAACATCCATCGCTTGTAAGATTTCATGTACATTATCAATTACACCCAGAAACACTACCCGGTCTTTAAGACCCAGCGTATGTACAAGCATTTTTATGAATTCTTCCTTAGGTCCAAACCCCGCTAAAAATAACTTTGCATCCTTTCTTTCCTTATAAACCTCGTAAAACACATGAATTAAAAACTCATGATTCTTTTGCTCATTAAAATTACCAATATGACCAATTGCAAGTGTCGTTTTATCAAGACCCAACATTTTTCTGACTTCTTCCCGTTTATAAGGATGAAAGCGGTATTTCATAATATCCCGTCCATTTTTCATTACTGTAAAGTCTTTTTTGCCATAAAGCCATTCTCCGGCCTTTTGCCCACAGGCAAATGCATGTGTATAGGTTCTGTTAAATACGGGTCTTAAGACTTTATCCGCTTTCTTATAATCACAGGTAGTGTTATGAGAATGGGCAATTCTTATTTTACATCCGCATAATTTGGCTATCATAAGCTCAATAGCCAGGGTTGCACTGTTCCCATGAACATGCAATATATCATACTGTTGTATTTGAAATAGCTTTATTAGACCTTTCACATATTTAAAAAGTTCATCTTTTCTAGAGGGCAGATAATATATGGTAATTCCAAGTTCTTCAAAGGCTTCCACTAAGGAAATGCTGTACGCTCCAATTGACAGGACATCGATTGCAAAAGGTTCTAAATCCATTGCCGAATAATAATCATATATTACTGCTGAAATCCCATTTGTTGTAAGCCCTGCCGTATTTACTGCTAAAACTTTTATCTTTTGCCTCACCTGACGCCATCCTCCGTTTAATGAAAAACTTTTTATCCCGGACTTTATATACATTACATCTCAATTATCTCTTCAACTAATTCTTCTAGCTTATTACAAAATACTGTATTATTACTTTTCATATCAGCCGCAATCCTTTCAATAAGGGTATCATATGTAAGAATAACCTCTTCTAATGTTTCTATCGCATAGACAGGTAAGATTGTCCCTCTTCTTCTGCTCAGCATTTTAGCAAAATCCACCTGATGATTATTAACATGCTCACCAAAGCCAACCTGTCTGGGAACTACAATTGGAATTTTCCCCATTTGCAGTGGCATAAAGAAACTGGCCGGTCCACCATGCGTGATAACAATACGAGCATTTTCTACATTTTTCTGCATTTCCTCATAGGTAAAAAGCTTGCTCCAATGACAGGCTTTTGGTTCATACGTACTAAAGCCTGTCTGTATGATTATATTTTCCTTAATTACATTGTCCGCTTTTAATGTATCTACAAACTTAATAAGCCTGTTAAAAGGCTGCTCATGTGTCCCTACTGTTACAAATATCATTCTTATTCTCTCTTTTCTTCAAAACAACCTGTGTAAGATTAAAAAATGCTGCCCAAATTAATTGCTTTTGGGTACACTGTCTTTTGTTCCTCCCACTGTACAATGAACTTATCTGTAATTGGATATACAAGTTTACCGGTCAAAGTGGACTTATCAATCCGATCAAAGACCTCGATATAAATTAATTTAGCTCCCAAAAGCTTACCTATATAAAAAAAGGGGACTGCCACGGCTGCACCGGAAGAAATGATAACATCCGGTTTCTCATTCTTTAGAACTTTGGCAGCTACAAATGTGTTCTTAATAAGATTTTTAATATTGCGATTACTTGGGAAGTAACATGAATACATCTTTTCTTCTCCCAGCAGACTTCTGGCATCCTCTTTATCAAAGGTTACCCAGAAGCGTTCTTTGTCTGCCCAGAAACGTTTTAGCATATACAGATGCATAAGATGTCCGCCGCTTGACCCAACAAAACATACTTTCATCTTCTACCGTCCTCCTTTTTTAAGCACTACAACACAAATCGTCTTTAAAATCAACTTAATATCAAGTCCAATGCTCCAGTTGTCAATATACTCCAAGTCCAATTTAACAACTTCCTCAAAATCCTGTATATCACTTCTGCCGCTGACCTGCCAAAGCCCGGTAAGGCCAGGCCGTAAACTAAGCCTCCTTTTATGCCTTACTTCATATTTTTCGAATTCATCTAGCGTAGGAGGTCTTGTCCCAACCAGACTCATATCACCCTTTAACACATTTAAAAACTGAGGGAATTCATCCAGACTTGTTTTCCGTATAAATTTGCCCACTTTTGTAATACGGGGATCATCCTTCATCTTAAACATAAAACCCTGTATATCATTTTTATCCAGTAGGTCTTTTTTCATTTCTTCTGCATTTTCATACATGGAACGAAATTTATAGATTTTAAATTTTCTTCCGTTTCTGCCCACCCTAACCTGTGAAAAGAAAACCGGGCCCTTAGAATCTAATTTTATAATGGGTGCTAAAAGCAGGGTAATTATAGCTGTAGCCACAACTCCAATTATTCCTCCGGCAAAGTCTAAGACCCGCTTTAAAAGTTCCTGTCTGGCATCAAATATTCCGGTTGAAAAGGTGATTACCTGATATCCTGCAAAATTCTCCAGATACTTATTCTTAAAATGAAACATAGGATTTATTTCAATACCTATATGTACTACGACTCCCATTTTCTCAAATTCATAGATGGCCTCATTCAGATTAAAATTGCATTGTTGCGGAAGACTAATAAATACTTCATCAAGCACATTCAGTCTGGCTATCTCCATTAGATTACTTTTGCTCCCAAGCACTGTAATGCCCTCTATACACTCTCCCACCATATCTTTATCAATGATTGCCATATCACTGATTAGAATTGCCCACTCACGTTCAGCTCTGATTCTGTGAATTACATCCTCTGCCCGGTCTGATGTAGTAATTAGCAGTACCTTATTACTAGATGTACTTCTTTTATAACAAGCAAACATAAATACTTTTAAGTAACTGCGCAAAACATAGGTGATGAGATAATTTAAGAGAAAGAATATTACTACAAATAGTCTAGAATAACTCTCTCCCTGTTTTGTAAGATACAGATATGTAACAAGAATTGCCATCAGCTTAACCTGTTCCTTTACTATGGCAAAGCCCTCCTCTGTGAATCCCCGTTTAAATACCTGTTTCCTATTCATTCCTGTTGCATAACTCACCATGTGGCTTAACAACATAATAAATACTGTACTGACATACAAGCTCGTTAAATCATTAGTACCAATCCGGTTATATTGAACCGCAACCGACAGTATGAATGAACCTATTATACTGACTATATCCACTACTATGATAAGCTTCTCGCCTACTTTGCTTTTTCTGTTTCCCATATTTTATCCAACCTTTTTATGTACGCTGCCTTAACAGCTCTGTGTCTTTTTTACTCTCATACAGATTGTACCTCTTTGACAGCCGTCTGCACACTGCGAGTGCCAGAATTAAACAGAATACAATTAAAAATAAAAAGATAAGATTTATGTTAAACACATAAAATTGCTTTGCTGCTATCGTCTCTAAAGCTTTAACTCCCTGTTTCATATAACTCCTCTTCTGCATAACCATGCTTTGATTATTTAATTACCTGTGTATAGATAGCTTTTTACTTTATCAGCCTTATTTTAAAAGAAATCTTTTCCTCCCCAACTGAGCTTTATAAAGAACCACACCTAATATTCTGCATTTGGAGGCTTCAAGCTGTTCCTTTGCCTCTTTTGCAAATCGTCGGTTTATGGCATTACTTTCAATTACTATGACAACTCCGTCAGATACCCCGGCAACTATGGCGCTATCAATATACACACCTACAGGGGGCGTATTAATAAAGATGTAGTCATAACTATTTCTAAGTCTCCCAATCATCTCTTCAAATTTTTGCTGTCCTAAAAGCTCTGTTGTATCCGTTTCCTTTGTTCCTGCTAAGATAAGGTCTACATCCTCAACATCCGAAGGGATTATTACATCCCCTATACCGCACTGATTTGTGAGGTAGTGTGTAAGCCCTTTCTTTCCTTCTTTATTCTGTTGTGGTTTATGCAAGGCAGATTCTCTCAGGTCTGCATCAATGAGAAGGAGTCTCTTTCCAGTTTTGACAAAAGACTCTGCCAGTTTAAATGATACATTTGTATTTTCTTTATTCGGAGTACAACTAGTAAATGTAATAACCTGAATGTCGTCTCCCAAAAACTGAATATTGCTTCTTAAAGTCTTATAAGCTTCCTTTGCCCAGTAATCCGGCTCTAATCCATTTTTTGATGCGATTCTGTTCATGTACTTATTCTTTGCCTCTCTGCTTATCTTTACTAGCTTTTTTCTGTTTTTCTTTTCTATTATCAGCTCGTTGTTGTCTTACTCTGCTGTATTCTACTGGAATTACTCCAATGGTATTAAGCTCTAGATACCTTTTTACATCCCGGGAACTCTTAATGGTATCATCCAGCAAATACAACAGGATTATACCGGCAGCTGACAAAGCTCCCCCTAAAAAGGCTCCTATTATTGTATTTTTCCGTACGTTAGGCCCGGATGGATAGGCCTGCATGTATCCTTCCTCTACAATAGCAGGTACAGAGGTTTCCATAATATTAGCTATACGAATTGAAGACACCTTTGCGAATTCATCCACAATTCTTTTTGCCAGATAGGGGTCTGGGTACCTGGCGGTAATCTCTAATATGCGTGTATCACTTGGATTATTAATGGTTATGCTTTGCAGCATCTCTTCATAAGGCATAGTAAGATTTAGATTCTCTATCACCTGACTTACCACCGGCCTGCTCTTTACCAATACCATGTAGTCCTGGGTCAATTGGGTTCCCAATTGCAGGTCCTCCAGATTTAAACCAGTTAGAGAGGTGGATTTATTAAGTATATATAGTTTTGTAGTAGAATTATAAACAGGCGTTAATAAATAGCTGCTGATAAACCACGCTCCTGCTGCTGCAAGAGAAGCAGAAAGGAGAATAATCCATGCACGCACTTTTAGCAAGTGATACAGTTCTTTTAAATCAATTTCAATTTCATCATTACTATTCGGTTCCATGGGTACTCCTTGTATCAATTTCAGATATCCTTGTAGCTGTCCAGACTTTTACATCTTTTTTTAGAAATTAAAAATGTACACCAAATAGGGTATAATATTAAAACCCATTTAGTATACTCTCCTTATTTGCAAATCAACATATGGGGTCTTTCCTAGTTAAATATCTTTGCCATGCTATAGAGTAATTATAAGCAAATTTTTACATACATCAAGGTGTGACAAGAAATGTGACAAAATATTTCCATTTTTTTATTTTTTACATTTAATTTCCATATAAGTTTTGGATTTTTTGAAAAGGAATGTAAAAAATTATAAGATATTGCTGTCATATATCAAAATTTATGTTTGGGTTTATGCATTGGAGTACAATATTTTTCTTGACACTGATAATTTAAACATTATAATACAAGTTAATAGTACTAATTTACTATTTCCTTACCTAATAGTAGATTGGCGGGGTCTTCTCCTCTTCTTTATATGTCATGCTTAAATAAAACATTTGTAGGAGGAGTTTTAAATATGAGTCACCTTTCTGGGGCCCTGAAAGCCCATATTGGTAAGCTTAATATAACCATTCAGTCGTTATCAAAATCCAGCGGTGTGGAGCGTAGTTTTCTCCATCATATCCTTACCGGTAAGAGAATACCCGCCAACAAGGATATACTGGAGAATATTATAAAAGCATTAGCCCTTACACCCGCACAGTCAGAGGAGTTACGGCAGTTATATTCTATTGATCGCCTGGGAAGCGATGTGTACAGGCGAATATTATCTGTTAAAAATATTATTGAAAACTTTAAGGATGTTTCATCACCTCCCATTAAATCGGTGTATCAACATAATTTTAGCTGTTTTTCACAATCCACTGCCTTTTCCGGCTCTCAAAATGTTAATACTGTTTTAAAGGCCGTCCTGGAAAATGAGGCGACCAAAGAGAATGGTTACATTAAGATGATTATACAGCCCGATTACCGGTTTTTATTGGAGCTTTTACAGACGCTTGGAAGCTGTAATACAGTCTTAAAGATTGAGCATATATTCTGCTTTAGCAAAGATTTTCGCGAAAACAATGAGAATACATATAATCTGAAATGCTTGGAGACCGTGATACCTCTTCTTTTCTCCTGCCGCCATTATAATGCACATATTTATTACGGTGAGATAAATACCTCCTATCAAAATATCTGCGTTTTCCCCTATATGGTGCTGACCTCGGATAAAGTGGTTGGACTATCCCCTGATTACAGCCAGGCGACTTTGTTTTTGGACCATAAGTTTCATTCTATATATATGCAAACCTATCAAAATCTTCTTAGTTGTTGTTTTCCCCTGACTGAAAAGATTTTAAACCCACTGGATGTTTTCACCAGATATTCTAACCCAGTCATGAACCCAGAGGAATTAAGTAATATTAATGTAACCCATTCCCTTTATTCACAGCCTTGCTTTATGTACTTTGCTACACAGGAACTCCTCAATAAGTATATCTCTGAAATTCCTTTTAAAAGAGAAATTATAGGCTTTATTCTTAGGCAGAGGAGCAATTATATAGAAAAACTTGCAGTCGACTTTGAATACTGCTCCTATTTTACAAAGGCGGGGCTTGATTTCTTCTGGAAGACCGGTCGCATTGTTGAGCTTCCCGATGCATTTTATACACCCTTAGATAAAAAAGATTGTCTTAAACTGATTAAGCTGCTTTATGAAAACATAAAAACCACCTCTTATCGAGCACATATTATAAACACGGACAAGTTCCATGTATCAGGTAATATTGTGGTATCTGCTCTTGAAGGTTCCTATATTGTCTTTATTTACACTCACCTCTTAAGCGGAGATAAGTATCATCTGGTTTTCGACGAACCAAGTATTTCTTCATCTTTTTCCAGCTTTCTAACATACTTAAAGGACAGCACTCTGGTATATACGGAACAAAAAACACTAGAAATTCTAAATGAGAGAATCATTGAGTATGAAAAAGAATTGACAGAACAGACTCTGTAAAAAATTATAAAAATAACCCTTTTGCCACATCTATCCCGGCTATAAGCCCCTGCTATTATAATGTGGTTAAAAGGGTTATTTTTTGTATTAGATTGTGAAAGAATAGGTAATTTAGGTAACTGTCTTCTGACTATGGTTTCGAAATTTACTATAGAAAACAGAAGAGATTACTGATTACCAGATTCCCTGTGCCATCATAGCATCTGCAACTTTTAGAAAGCCTGCAATATTTGCGCCTAATACATAATTTCCTTCTGCATTGTATTCCTTAGCTGCTTCAGACATATTCTTAAATATATTAACCATTATCTGCTTTAACTTTTTATCCACTTCTTCAAAAGGCCAGCTAAGTCTTTCACTGTTCTGGGACATTTCAAGTGCGGATGTTGCAACACCGCCTGCATTGGCGGCCTTTCCAGGTGCGAATAATACCTTATTATTTAAGAAAAATTGTGTCGCTTCCAGAGTTGTAGGCATATTTGCACCCTCTGCCACTGCAATACATCCATTTTCTACTAAAACTTTTGCATCTTCTAAATGTAATTCGTTTTGAGTTGCACAAGGAAGCGCAACATCGCATTTTACACTCCATACACCACGGCCTTCTTTATACTCAGCTTGTGGTCTATATTTTAGGTATTCCGTTAATCTCTCACGTTTTACTTCTTTTATTTCTTTCAGTGCAGCTACATCAATGCCTTCCGGGTCATAAATCCAACCGTTGGAATCACTTACTGTCACTACTGTTGCACCAAGCTGTTCTGCTTTCATGGCTGCATATATAGCTACATTACCGGAACCAGAAATTGCAACTCTTTTCCCTTTAATTGAATGTCCGTTCGCTTTTAACATTTCGTCGGTTAAATACAATAATCCATAACCGGTTGCTTCTGTTCTGACAAGAGAGCCGCCATACGTTAAGCCTTTTCCGGTAAGTACACCTTCATAAGTTCCTTTTATCTTTTTGTATTGCCCATACAAATAACCAATTTCTCTGGCACCTGTTCCGATATCCCCAGCAGGTACATCCGTATCGGCACCAATATATTTATATAATTCCGTCATAAAACTCTTACAAAAAGCCAGTACTTCACGATCTGATTTTCCTTTAGGATCAAAGTCAGAGCCACCCTTTGCACCACCGATTGGAAGACCAGTCAGAGAGTTTTTAAATGTTTGTTCAAAACCGAGGAATTTAATGATTCCTGTATTAACGGAAGGATGCAGTCTTAATCCGCCTTTATATGGGCCTATGGCATTATTAAACTGTACACGGTAACCAATATTTACTTGTACCTGTCCTTTATCATCCACCCAGGGAATCTTAAATTTAATCTGACGGTCAGGTTCTACCAATCGTTCTAATAATGCTTCTCTACGGTACTTTTCTTCATTGGCTTCAACAACTGGACGAAGTGACTCCAACACCTCTTTTACTGCTTGATGAAATTCGCTTTCGGAAGGATTTTTACGAATTACCATGTCAAGTATTTCGTTAATATAATCCATACTTTTGCCCCTTTTTCGCCGCTTCTTTGCGGTATAGCCACTAAATAAAGTTGAATGATTAAATCTGTGGCACCTTTCTTTCTATTTTCATTCAACCAAAAGCCTGGCGCATCTATTTAACAGATACTATATATTTATTCAGCACGAAATGTATAAATATTTTATTTGAAAACTACAATTACAAACTGCTTTATACCTTTTACTTTCGTGTAAATAAAAAAGGGTAACACAAAGATACCGTTACCCTTTCGGCCTTGCTCTTACATAATTATAAATTATTATGTAATTATTTTCAATATATTATCTTTATAAAATTAAGTTTAGGGTCAAAAAAGTTTATTTTTTTAAGTTATAGTACTGTTAATACTATTTTTTCGTTTAAGAATTTTATATAATTAACTTTATTTTATATTGGTGTAGTATTTAAAACAGATATTATTTGTCATAAGATTCACAAAGAAGTCCAGTCTAATTAATTTGTCCATTTTTATTAACTTTTATCCGGTCAAAGGCTTGCATCATATTCGGTCTATGAGCATTCATAGGAATCATCTCCTCTGTCTGTTTATACAGAAGGCTACGTCGGTAACAAAAACCGCTGCATAATTTAGTTATGCAGCGGTTCATATTATTCATATATTTATTTTTCACTCTTTTCGAAATACAGAGTCATTCCATCTTGCGAAATTGTCAGCTTGTTATCTTCAAGAGTACCAGTGATACTTTCACCCTCTGAGGTAATCGTAACTTCGTTATCCTTTTCAGTAAACGTACCATCAGCAGACTCTCCTGCAAATGTAACAGTAGCAACTCCACCTTGTTTGAAATCAAATTTAAATTCTTCCATTCCTAGCGCTGCCATCTGATCTGCTGTAACTTCAATTCCTGATGCTTCTTCTTTTCCACCGGAAAGATTCCAGGTAGTTCCGTCTAATTTGGATGCAGTACCTTTTGAACCACATGCAACTAAAGCGAAACTTAATACGATTAAAATTGATAGTAAACTTAAAACTCTTTTTTTCATTTTCTAACTCTCCTTTGTGTATTATTAACCCTATTTAGCAACGTTCATTATACCAGATTTATCCACTAATGTAAATAGAACAAATTTACTATTTTTTCGACATTGGGCATTGGTAATTATTATACTAACAAACACAACTACCTCTCTGTCTGCTCCGTCATAAATCCCCAACGAAATCCAAATTTATCAATAAAACCGCTGCCAACTTAGTGTAGCGCCCGCAATTGGTTCAGTTAACTGGAGGACGATATACATGGTTAGCAACGGCTTATATAGTTTTTACATTTTTATAGTAAATGTCTTGGAGAATTTACTATACACCTTTTTATTACCTACCATTTTATAAGCTCTGACTTTATAATAGTAGGTCTTTCCTTTCGTTAAACCATAATTGATATAATGATAGGAGGTAGTATCCTTCACCCTTTTATAAGGCGAATTTTTAGAAGAAGTTCTGTATATTTCATAACCAAATGCACCATTAACTTTGCTCCAGGTAAAGTTAATCTTGCCGGCACCCGTCTTAGCCAGTTTAACGTTGGAAGGAGCAGACGGTATTGGCTTTACATTAACTACAGCAGAAAAGCTGCCGTATACCTTTTTGTTTCCTTTATACCGGTATGCCCTTACTTTATAATAATAAGGTGTTCCCGTAATAAGACCAGTATTCGTATAAGCTTTTGCTGTGGTCACCTTTACTTTTTTGTAAGTGCCGCTTTTTGAAAGTGCCTGATATACTTCATAACCGGAAGCACCACTTACCGCCTTCCAGGAAATCTTAGCCTTATTATGCCCTGAAGACACTGCCTTTACAGTTGTTGGTACAGACAGTTTAACAGTTACCGTACTTACTGCCTTTTTATCACCAGCCACAGTTGCAGTAATAGTTGCCTTTCCGGTTCCTACTGGTGTTACTTTCCCTTTTACATCCACTGTTGCTACAGATTTATCACTGCTTGCCCAGGTCACCGTCTTATCATCAGCAGGATTTGCCGGATTGTAAGCTACGGTTAATGTGCTACTTACCCCTATATTTAAGGTAAGGCTTTTCTTGCTTATTGCTATGCTTTTTATATCCGTACTGACAGTAACTACACAGGTTGCAGATAAGGAACCACTTGTGGCAGTAATTATAGTTCTTCCCCGCCCTTTAGCTGTAATGGTCCCTTTAGAATACGTGGCAACCGTTTCATCGGAAGAAGTAATTATAATATCATCGGTTGTTTCGATTGGTTTAATTGCAAGTGGTACAGCCCTCGATTGTCCTGCTATTAATGATACCGAATTCTGTGCAAATAATAATGATTTGATAGGTGCTAGTATCCTTATCGGTATACTATGTGTAAAGCTGCCGACAACTGCCGTTACTTTTGTATTTCCCGGTTTAACTGCCGTTATAACGCCATGTTCTATAGAAGCAATGGTGGAATCCTCTATGCTCCAGGAAATAGTTTTGTCATCCGTTGTATCCATTGGATCATAAGATATCGCAATTTTTTTCTTTTCCCCCTGATTTAACGTCACTTCGTTATAGTCAGAATAAATTTCTTTTAATGGATTACGAACCGTAATTTTGCATTCTACGGAACCGGTTGCCGATACAGCAGTTATGGTTGCTGTGCCGGAATTTTTAGCATAAATACGTCCATTATCCACAATGATCACTGAATTATCTGAACTTGTCCACTTTATGGCTCGGTTTGTAGTCTCTGCCGGTGTAAAATTTACAGAGAGTCTTGCTGAATCACCTTTTATCATATCCTGCCGGCTGCTTGGGAATTGAATGGAGGTTGGATTAACAACCGCACCACCTACAATAATCTTGCAGGTCTCTAAATAATTTCCCATAGCGGCGGTAATAACCGCTTCCCCGGCTGCTAACCCCCTTATAATACCGTCGGCATCAACTGATACAACCTGTGGATCAGAACTGCTCCAGACAACTTTACTATTTATCTCCGAACTATTAGCAGGATAATAGATGGGTTCCAGACGTAATGAATCATGTATGTTTATGTTCTTAACCACTTCCGGAAAGAACATCTCTTTCAACGGAATCTTGATAATCTGATAATATTCCGGATGGTTTTTCCTAAAATGAGTTTCTGCAAATGAATTCTTATATACCAGCACACCCGTGTAAGGAAAATCACCTTTTCCTATGCTTATTACAGATTCAGGTATTCTAAGAGGTCTTAAGCTTTCGCAGTTTGAAAAGGTAAAATCGCCTATGCTGGTTACACTTTCTGGTATGTTTACATTTATTAAACTGTTACAGCCGTAAAATGCAAAGTCGCCTATACTGGTAACCTTATTCTGAATTCTTATTTTAGTTAGATTACTGCATAGCAAGAAGGTTCTATTCTCTATTTTGGTTACTTTATAGGGTATTTTAATGCTGGTTAAACTAGCGCAATTATAAAATGCATACTCTCCAATGGATGTAATCTCATCAGACAAATGAACATTCTTTAAGCGACTGCAATTGTAAAAAGCTTTGCTGCCGATACTAGTAATGCTTTCAGGCAAGGAAACCCATGTTAATTTGATACAGTCCTGAAACAAGCCATTTTCGATGGTAGTAATTCCTTCCGGTATGTTTACATATGTCAGACTGCTGCACCCTGAGAATGCTCCACTGCCTATTTTTTTAAGACTGTTTGGCAGGTTTATCCCTGTAAGCTTACTGCAATCAGTGAAGGCATAGTTACCAATGTAGGACACCTTATCGGGTAAATATATACTTACCAAGTTGCTGCAGCCCGAAAACGTACTGTTTTCTATGGCTGTAACCCCGTCGGGTATATTGATACTAACTAAACTACTACAGTCTCTAAAAGCATCTGCACCAATAAATACTATCTTATCCGGAAGCTTTATACTAGTTAGCCCTTGCGCTTCTACAAAGGCATCTCCACCAATACGAGTCACGTTATAAGTCATTTTTTGATTAGTTACTGTAGAGGGGATAACTACATCCCCAGTTAATTTCTGATTCACTCCGTCCCAGTATATTACCTCTGCTGTTCCGTTCCCTGTTTCTGTTGGCTCGCGCAGGACTTTATAGCTTATTGTTTGATTATCATAGGTATAAGTAAAAATACTGCCGACATAAGCGTCTGCTGATGCACTCTTTATTATTGCTAACAGACCTGCCAATAGAAATATTCCAAAAATTCGTTTCCCTTTTATGCTCACAAGTCATTTCTCCTTTATCTCCTCCAATATCAACTTTTCATTCTGTCTACATTAAGTTGTATCGTTATAAGGTTTACATAATTTGTTTACATAAAATATTGTATCATGTGTAAGAATAATTTCAATCTGTAATAAATGTCAAAAAAAAGCCACTGCACAACTTAGGTCATACAATGGCTATATTTCAAACTAGAATAAATTAAAGTTGAACTCCTAGAATTTATTTAAACTTACTCTTTATTGAGAAAATGTCCCATCTGTTCATTCCTAGTTCATAACTTTCAAAACAGATATATACTTTATTTTTACTTAAATAAAATTTATAGTCTTTTAGTTTATACGATTTAATAATATCATAAGCCTTCTGGTCCAAAACACCGTCAGTCGTAAGATACTTTTTACCACTAGCTACTATTTTATTTTTAATGGATTTCGCATCACCCGAAACTACGTCTTTTAATCCTAATTTATTACCAGTTTTTATATCATAAGTGAATCCGTAGTCACTCTGTTCATAAATGCCACCAGCGTACCAGGAGTTCTTCATATGTAAGCTGATTATGGAATTGTTATTATAAGTTACCTTACAAGTGGTCTTATAATAATATGTATCATCTATATTTTTAAAAGCATTATTATCTATGGATATATCTGTGTAATCCTTTAGACTCTGCGCAGTCTCCGACTGCATATATGCTTCACTTTCCGCTTTTAATGTATCGTTTATTTTCTTTATTTCACTTGATGAACCTTTAATTTCCGGGTATTGAAAAGATACTACCCCTCTAACTATTCCTTCTTTATCTTTATACGTTACTTTATCTTTTTTCATAGTATATTCTACTTTTGTCTCTGATGCTAAAACTTTCGGATTTGCTACTATAGTTATTGTGAACAATACTATAATACAGGTAATAAGTTTAAATCTATTTTTATTCATAATAAAACCCTTTCCTTTTATATATTTGGTTTAATATTTTAAAAATTTTAATAAACTATCCTAATCAATTTTCTAAGCAAAAACCGCTATACAACCTAAGTCATATAACGGCTTTATCATCTCTTATTCAAAATGTGTACAAATCGTATACTACGACCTCTTACATTCTCTAAACCTTTATTTTACTGGTCTTAATTCTAATGTGTTAGGTGTTCACTGATATGCTAAGGCATATCACTCCAAAACATTAATCTAAAGTGTAAGGCATTAAAGCGATGTGTCTTGCTCTCTTAACAGCTACTGTAAGAGCTCTCTGATGTTTTGCACAGTTTCCTGTGATTCTTCTAGGAAGAATTTTACCTCTTTCAGATACATATCTCTTTAATTTGTTCACGTCTTTATAATCAATTTCAGTATGGTTTTTGTCTGCGCAAAATACACAAACTTTCTTTCTTCTACGAGTGGTTCTTCTCTTCATTGGAGAATCGCCTTTATCACTTCTATCGTTTCTGTCATTTTTATTAAATGCCATAACTGACCTCCTTATCCGATAAATATATTTTTATTTCATATATTATTCTTAATGCTTAATTGAATGGAAGTTCTTCATCTAAACCGTCCGGTATATTCATAAAACCGTCACCAGCAGCCTGGCTTGGAGCCGGCCTTGATGTCTGTTGGTAGCCTGAATCACCGCCGCTTGCTGCTTTACTTTCAGCAAATTCCTGTTCTTCCACTACTACATCGGTTGTATATACTTTAACTCCATCCTTGTTGGTATAGCTACCAGTCTGGATACGTCCGGTAACAGCAATTTTAGTCCCTTGTTTTAAGTATTTTTCCGCAAATTCAGCAGCCTTACCAAATGATACACAGTTGATAAAATCTGCATCCGGTTCTCCGGGTCTTTTAAATCTGCGGTCAACTGCCAATGAGTATCTAGCAATTGCCATAGAATTCTCACCTTGAGAATATCTGACTTCCGGGTCTCTTGTTAAGCGACCCATTAAAATGACTTTGTTCATACTAAAGAAAACCTCCTTTATTATGCGTCCCGTCTAATGCATAAGAATCTGATTACATTTTCCATTATGCGAATACGATCTTCAACTTCGCCTGGGCATGTTGAATCAGCATCGAATCGGATGAAATAATAGAAACCTTCTTTCATTTTCTGAACTTCGTAAGCTAATCTCTTCTTACCCCATTCATCAACATTAGTAACTGTACCGCCGAATCTTGCAATAAGCTCTTTTACAGCTTCTACAGTTGTTGTTCTGGCTTCATCCTCGATTTTTGCATTTACAACTAAGGCTAATTCATATTGATTCATAGTTGTCTGCACCTCCTTTTGGTCTCTGGCCCTTTATCCCAGCTGCCGAGTGGCTTGCCGATAAACCATTCCGTTTATGTGTAAAGAGCAAGGAAATTTTTGTATAACATATCACAAGTAAGTATTATAACATATAATTTTCAGCTTGGCAACCTTCATTTTCTCATTTTTCTAGAGTGCAGTGCCGTTTATCTTCCAAGACTTCTGATATTTTCTACCGGATAAAGTTTTGTAATTCTACCTGCCGGTACAAACTGAATAAATACAGTTATTATTAAGTACAACAGACATATCACTCCATGGAGAAGCCAGGGATACTTCCATAAGCTCTCAGCTTTTATGGTATAAAGCAGTCCTTTAAAGTCCATGGAAGACAAATCGACCTTCCATATTGTCATAATGAATAGAATCAAAAACAGTAACAGGTTTGAGACAATAATTGCAATGATTCCCTGCAAAAAACCCTCTGTAAGATACTGCTTCACAAACTGGCTTCGTGTAATACCCATGGACTGCAAGATACCTATCCGGTTCTTTTCCTGTTCTATTTTTGATACAAGGGTATTATAAAGCACTATAAACCCAATCGCCGCCGAGGTAAATCCCAGCAAAGCAATTACCAAAGCATTATTAAACGCTTCCTTCCACAATTGCTCATTGCTCTCCCTGTAGTTATAAAGAGTAAACCCGCGATTGTTTGCATACGATAGAAGAGTCGCATCTAAGACCTCTGGATTCTCGACCTTTCCTGTTTCAATCTTCCATAAAGTCCTGCCATAGCTGTTAGGATATAGAGCTGCTACCATTTCCTTCATCTGCTCAATAGATAAACGGAATAAGCCAAGTCTTGATTTTGCATACAGAGTTTCCATCCCTGTAACAGACCCTATCACAGTATAACTATTCACATTACCGGAAAATGGCCAGATGCCTTCTTCCATAAAATAATATAGTATTCCCCCAACCGTTACCTTTTTACTGGTCTGACTGACAACTATAGTCTCTCCCACTACTTTTTCTTCATCAGCGGATAGATATAAGATATCCCCCGGTTTTAAGGTATCCTGAAATTGGTAAGTGTCCTTGTAACGCTTGTCAAAAGAAGTCCGCAGGCCTGCTCCTTTTTCAAGTACCAGCTGCATCCGCTGCTCCAAAGTCACTGCCGTTGTAATCTCACTGTAAGACAGCTTTCTTTTTTGAATGGTACTGTCTTTTTTTATTAAAGGCATCAATACAATGACTTCATCGCCTTTTTCAAAGCTTTCCTGATTAACTTCTCCCTCTTGTACCGAATTAATTATGTGTTTATACAGTTCACTATCATTGTTAACCGCATAATATTCAGAATAAATTGCATTACTAATATATTCCTCTTCCTCTTTTAATTCCGGGTCTGCACTGCTAAAATACTCTCCCTGCAAAGAGTTAGGAAGCACATTTTTAAATATATTAAGCAGCTCATTCTCTTTCATACCTTCATGCCATACATACAGCTTTCTGCCATACTTAAATACATCTGTATTTACTACACCGTCAATCTCTTTTAGTTCTTCATTAATCTCTTTGATATACTTTTGGGATTCACCATAAATAGCCTCCATAGTATAAGACGGTCTGTTAACGGACTCTACCGTTGTATTATAAGTAGAGAATGAATAAGATGCCAGAAAAACAGAAATAAGCATTATACTGATAATAAAAGTAGCAACTCCAAACGAAAGCATATTCTTTCCCATATTCATTCTAAAATACTGAAAGCTTATATACCGAAAACTCTGGTAATGCACTTTAGGACTGCCTTTTCCCTTATGCTTTATCTTCTTATGTTTAGGCGGCTTAGACATAGTGCCTACCAAGGGAACCTTAACTGCCGCTATTGTAGGAATCATCATTCCAATAAACAATGCCGCTGTACCGGCTGCCATGCCAAATAGGAGCAGAGGATAGTTTATATAAAAGTGTATTGCATTTCCTCCAAACCGATTCATAGCTGTAATGGCTGTTCCCGTAATAATAAAGCCTGCTGTTACTCCAAATAATATGCCGGCCCTTAGCAGATATAATCCTTCAAAAAGTATCATAATCAGTATTTGCTGCTTTGTAGCACCAATGGATTTAAGTAATACTATTTTACGAATTCTCCTCTTCACCTGTGTCAGGAATATTTGAAACACCGCACAAATGGTTGTTACAAATATAATACCTAGTATGGTAAGGGTAAGGGCATATTCCGTTGAGCCGCTGTTAGGCGGAAAGCTGAATGTATTTCTTCTATAATTAGAGGTAGCAGGCTTTTCTCCCTCTGTAACACCGGCTGTTTCCTCCTCTTGGCTCTCATAAAACGCTAGTAATTGATTTATTTCATCCATAGAAAGTTTATTTCCATAGGTCAGAAAGATAGAGGCTGCGTTTTTTGTTATATTAACTTCTTTTTTAGGCATATCCGGATATGCAGCTACTAACTTCTCATAAATAGTACCTTCAAGAGATTCGGATTGTAGAAATATATTATAAGGCATCTTAAATTCTGAGAGCTTGGCAATACCATTATTATAAAAGGCCTTAAGAAGCTGCTCTCCTGCTTCCTTGCTCACAAACGCATTTGGTGCAGGCTGCTCTCCTAAGTCCCATTTGTCCGTATAGGTATTTAGTATTCCACTTATCGTAAATTCCTTTTGCAGTATCACTTCCTGATATTGAAGCATGCCCTTGGTTCTTATGGTCTCCGGGTCAGAGACTTCACCCATAGGATAATAGTAGTAATAATCATTGGACACTACTACCATAATATCGCCCACTTTTATGGAGGGAGTATCATGATATCTATTACCGGAACTGGCTCTTCCCTGCTCTGCATATTCCTGGCTTAATGCTACCATTTGCTCTGTCAAATCCTCATCTACTGTTACATTTACAATGGATACACTTATTTTTTGGCCTACCTCAAGCTCTAAGCCTGAGTGACTTAATTGGTTTAACTCTACTGCAATTTCATTCTCATTTTCCGGAAAATGTCCTTTATATAAGGTAAAGCGTCCCATATCCTGCAACTTCTCATCATAAGTCCCAAGCACACCGACCTTATCCGAGGTTCCAAGAATGATACTTGAACTTACTGTATCTACCTCCGGCTCTTGACTTAATTTTTCAAGGATTTCTTCTGTTCCCCCTAAATATGCGGCATGCCATGCACCATATAGGGTTTTTCGCTGTTCTGACTTTGTCTTATCTGTACTTCCCTGAAATAAAATAGCAGCCGTAACAAATGCAAAGGTTAAGGTTATTACGACCTTTAGTAATAAAGTATCTTTTTTCCTACCTTTCATTCCACTTCTGGCTATTTCTCTTAAATTCATTGTACACCGCCTTCTTTTGCCTCTGCCTCTTTTCTGTTTTCTACTACGGAGGTGATATGACCATCAGCTATGGTGATAATACGGTCGGCGTTTTTTGCAATCTCCATATCATGTGTTACCATTATAATCGTCTGTCCAAACTTCTCTGATGAGGTTTTCAAAAGCGTAAGTACTTCTTTTCCGGTTTTTTCATCCAGATTTCCGGTTGGTTCATCGGCAAGCAAAATAGCCGGTTTGGAGGCCAGGGCTCTTGCGATGGCAACTCTTTGACGCTCTCCTCCTGATAACTCATCCGGATAAAAGTTAAGCTTTCCTTTAATTCCGAGGGCTTCTATTACTGCACCAAAGTATTCCTGATCTATCTCTTTCCCATCCAAATGAATGGGCATTAATATATTTTCTAATACTGTATGTTCCGGAAGGAGGTTGAATGCCTGAAATACAAAACCAATTCTTCTGCGTCTTAAAATTGCCAGCTCCTTGTCTCTTAAGTCAAACATACTGGCTCCTTCCAAATATACTTTTCCGCCGGAAGGCTTATCAAGTCCTCCCAAGATATGCAAAAGTGTAGATTTACCGGAACCGCTCTTACCTATAATTGCATGAAAGGTTCCCTTCCAGATTTCTAAGCTAGAAGATTTTAATGCATGTACTGATAATTCTTTTTTTCCATAAACTTTTTCAATTCCTTCTGCTCTTAAAACAACTTCCATACTTTCACCCTTTTTCTATTACATTTTCTTACAATAGTACATTTACCACAACAATGTTTCTTATGCTATTTGTCGTATAATATTGCTATTTTTATCATAATAACAAAGTATTAGAACACATGCAACACTTTTGTAATATTTGGAAGGTTCGTAGATCTCTGTACAGAAAAGGGCTATTGTAATTCTAATGAATTTACAACAGCCCTTTTCTACTACACGATTACTATAGATACCGTCTAAAAGAAATCCGAAAGTACTTCTTTCACAGTTCGTATCTTTTGCTCCAGATATGCGTTGGCACCGCAAAATAAGAGTGCCTCTTCTACATTGCCTACAGCGGCATTGGCAAGTGCTTCCGTAATGCAATATGGGGTATCCACTGGATTACAGCTTTTTATACAATTGTGACAGCGTCTAACAGGTATGGGGCCTTCTAGGGTTTTATTCACAAACTCATTTCGTATTGCCCGCCCCGGCATGCCTACCGGACTTTTTACTATAATAATATCCTCTTTTTTACAGTCTAAATATGCCTGCTTATACTTTATGTCCGCATCACATTCTTCTGTTGTTACAAACTTTGTAGCCACCTGAATACCGTCTGCTCCAAGCTTAAGGTAGTGCTCCATATCTACCTTATTCTTAATCCCTCCGGCTATAATTACAGGAATATGTTTACCGTACCTGCTGCCATAATCCTTAGTTAAGTCTATAATACTTTTTATTTCTTCGTCATAAGCCTCATCGCTTATGCCTTCAAGCATTTCCGGTAAAAACCCCAAATGCCCTCCGGCCTTTGGCCCCTCTATAATTAAAGCATCCGGTGTGGTTTGGTTCTTCTTATCCCAAAGCCTGAAAATTACACTAGCTGCCTTTAAGGAAGACACAATGGGAATTAATTTTGTTTTTGTACCTTTAGCGATTTCAGGTAACTCAGTCGGAAGTCCGGCACCGGATATAATTAAGTCAATACCACTTTTGATTGCTTCCTTTACATATCTGGCATAATTCTGGGTGGCTACCATTATATTTACACCAAGTATCCCTTTCGGTGCAATTTGTCTTGCTCTCTTAATATGTTCTCTAACCATTCGAAGATTCGTTTCCAATGGATTTTTCTTAAAATCCGGCTCCGAAAAACCGATTTGAGCTGTGGATATAACTCCGATTCCGCCTTCTGCGGCTACTGCACCAGCCAATGAGCTTAAACTTATACCTACGCCCATACCGCCCTGTATTATAGGCAGCTTTGCAGTCAAATTTCCTATTTTAAGTGGTTTATACATAGTATCCTCTTTTCTAAATTGATGTTTACCTTTAATGTTGTCATATTTCAGATACTAATACACTTAATTTTAATATATCTTGCAGCTTTTGTTTTTTTTACTATGTCATATGGTTTTTAATACTACCAATTCTTTACTGTTCTTTATTTTACACTAGATTTTATATCATAACCAGTAGGGTACTGGAATAACCGAAGCCCGAATTCAGGCGCAACCGCTAATAGATGGTCAAAAATATCTGACTGCACTCCTTCATAATAATCCCAGGCTACTTCTTTTGTAAAAGCATATATTTCTAACGGCAGCCCATGTTCTCCCGGTGCAAGCTGCCTAACCATTAACGTCATGTCCTGATTAATACCGGAGTGACTTTTAAGGTAACAGCTAATGTACTCCCGAAAGGTTCCGATGTTGGTCAAATGCCTGCCATTTACCATGGATTCCTCGGTTCTGTATTTCTTATTATAATTGTTAATTTCTGCTTCTTTTTTCACAATATAGTCAGAGAGATTCTGTATCTTCTTAAAGCGTTTTAGCATATCTTCGGTACAAAACCCAATGCTTGTCATGTCAATATAAAGGGAACGTTTTATACGCCTTCCTCCAAACTCCTGCATTCCCCTCCAGTTTTTAAAGGAGTCTGAAACAAGTGCATAAGCAGGAATAGTTACTATGGTTTTATCAAAATTTTGTACCTTTACAGTATTTAAGGTAATTTCAATAACATCTCCGTCCGCACCATACTTTGTCATTTCAATCCAGTCACCGATTCTTAACATCTGGTTGGAGGTTAGTTGAATCCCAGCTACAAAGCCCAAGATAGAATCCTTGAATACAAGGGAAATAACAGCCGTTAAAGCACCTATACCGCTTAACAGCACCAAAGGATTTTCACCCATTAAGTTAGCCATTATTACAATTCCCATTATAATATAGAAGATAATCTTAATTATCTGTAAAAGTCCTTTTATCGGACGGATTTTGGAGATGGCATAAGTTCGGTATATATCATCGACAGAATCCAATACACCATTTACGATAAAAACAATAACAAGAAAGACATAAGTCATAACAAGTCTTCTTATGCTTTGGCTATATTGCTCAAAGACTGGTGCAAACGCGTTCACGATGATTGCCGGTATTAAATCAGCTAACCGGTGAAATACCTTGCGGTTAAGCATAATATTATCCCACTTGAACTTGTTGCGGTTAATATAATGGGTGAGAATCTTAAGAAACACTTTCTTTACAATCAGCTGTATTACCCCTACTAGTGCCAATAATAAAAAAATCACAATAACCCCTGCCAGATACCCGGATACTTTATCACTTAACCCTTTATTTAATAGTACTTCTTTAAAATAATCCATAATTACCTTTCTAATTCCTGTTAGAGCAATTCAAACAGATGGAACGTACCAAATGCTCTGTATGTCTTTTTAAGTGTATGTATAAAAAAAGTCTCTTATACGTAGTTCCTGGTTTATGCCTTTACAGGCTTTGCATTTACTACTAGCATCTCTTTTAATACTTTATCCACGCTAAAATAAAAAGTTTTCTCACCTGCTGTTTCCACAAGCCCTGCCTGCTCAAAGATCCTTCTTACTGAAGGCTGTAAGGAAGAAAAGACTACCTGTTTCCCTTCTGTTTTTGCCTGCTTATAAAAATCCAGCAAGATACCTACGGAGGTTATATCTGCCATAGGTACTCCACGCAAGGAGAAGATAACAAGATTTTTCTCTTTGATTTCTTTTAACTTCTGGTTCAAAGTATCTGCCGTCATAAAAAACATAGGTCCCGTAACATAAATCACACAACCGTTCTCTATCGTATAATCCTTCATACCAATGCGCTCCGGCTTAATATCTTCAGCGGTAATCTCTATTGCAGTACTTCTGACTATAAATAAAACAAGTCCAACCAAAATGCCTATAACAATCGCCATCGTTAAGTCTAGTATTACGGTTGCCGCCATTGTAATAAAAAACTTTAGCATGGCACCTGTAAACTTATGTGAAAATATATATTGAATGGCAGACCATTCATTCATACGCCAGGCGGTAACCATTAACACCCCTGCCAATGCTGCCAGCGGTATTTTAGACATAAACGGCCCCAGCGCGAACATAGCCAAAAGCAAACCAACTGCATGAAAGATACCAGTTAAACGTGTCTGCGCACCGGATTTAATGGCTACACTTGTTCTTGCTATGGCTGCCGTTGCAGGAATTCCTCCAAAGAAAGGCAGGATTATATTTCCGATTCCCTGTGCCACCAGTTCCTGGTCACTATTCATGGCTGCCTTTGCCATTCGGCCTGCAGAAGCTCCACATAATAAACTCTCTATCATTCCAAGCATAGCAATACTTACCGCCGGAGCAAACAATCCTTTTATCTGCTGCATATGAATGTCTGTAAGATGAAGTCTCTCTTTGGGAAGAAGGGTTTTTGGTATCTCCCCAACCATTTTTACATCAAGCTGTAAAACAATAGAAGTCATGGTAGCAAGTATAATGGCAACCAGTGAAGCCGGAACTATACTGCTTAATTTCTTCGGATAAAATATCATAAACAGTACTACGAAGATACCAAGGCACACAGATGCATAATCCGGCGCAAAGCCAAGCTTAAAATAGCTTATGAGCCTTGCAATGGCAGTTTCCCCTTCCGAGGTAACGCCAAAGAAATTATCTACCTGTCCAAGAGCTATAATAATGGCTATGCCGGAGGTAAAACCTGTAATTACCGGTGCGGGAATCCAGGAAGTAATCTTTCCCAAATGCAAAACCCCTGCAAGCAGCAAAAGGATACCTGCAAGTAAGGTAGCAATAAAAACACCCTGTATGTGATAACTTGCTGTTATGGACATCAAAATCGCAGCCATAGCTCCGGTTGGACCGGATATCTGATAATACCCCCCGGACAGCGCACTAATGAAAAAGCCTGCCACAATGGCTGTAATAAGTCCTGCTGCCGCATCTGCACCACTGGATACACCAAAGGCCAGTGCCAGAGGCAAGGCAACTGCTGTTACAGTAATTCCCGCCAGCAAATCCTTCATAAACTTTGAAGTATTATACCCTGTAAATTCCTTTTTTAAATCTCTTACGTACTGATTCAACATATTTTTATCCGCCCTTTTTCTATACATGTGAAAGATACAGTAAAAGATATAATATTGCCAACATATCTTTCACTGTATCAATTCATTAAACATATTTTAAGTATAGCATAATACTTTTAAAAATCCATTGTTAATTTATATAAACTAAAGGCAGTTTTCATCCAATTATTCCACTATATATTATGGTGACATTACCTGGCAGACGTTTAAGAAAGTCTGGATAAAGATGTAAGAGTATTATTCTCATCTCTTAACCGGTAAAAACAAGGTCTTTCTTCTAACGTCTCATTTGGTGAGTGTAGTGTTAAAAACAAATCTCCTTCAAGACTTTTAAAAATCATACCGTGACCACCATCTTTTTTAAACAGCAGTTCCGGTTCATGAATCCAGTTACCTGTTATTTCGCCGTTATCAGATCTTGCAATAGCCTCTGTGTAGCCTTCGCTCCCAAAACTTGACCAAATCATCAGCAAAGCTCCGTCCTTACAGCGGTACATAAACGGACCATCGGTAATATAATGGTTATCTGCTAACGGTACCACCCAGGGTGCTGATGATGCTTTAAAGATTTCCACAGGCTCGCTGTCCGCTTTCTTTAAATCCTGCATCAATTCCATAATACACATGCTTCCGTCTATTACCTGTCTGTGTTCGTGACAAAAAATCATATAAGGTGTTCCGTTCTGATCCAAATAAAAGGTACCATCTATACATTCCCAATCCCCAGGTGTAACCGGTCCGTCACTGTGTACCTGAAACGGTCCAACGGGACTTGAAGCTTTTAATATCTGGGTTCCCCTTCTGCTGGTTTCTGATTTAAACGTTGCAAATAGATAAAATTCACCGTTAAAATAGTGAACCTCCGGTGCCCAATAATTTCTGTCTGCCCAAAAATCTCCGTTATTATGAAAGATTTCTATCGGCTCACTCCAGTTTTCTAGGTCTGTTCCCACATATACATCAAAACCATCTGCAAGCCCCCAGGCTGTTGCACCTCTGGTTCCATACAAATAGTATTTTCCATCATATACCAGCACGAATGGATCACGTATATTTATGTCTTTACTTTTCATCATTCACCTCTTTACGTTCAAATCTTTATAAAATTACTCATCCGTTCATTCCTTGTCTCTTACCTATGCTTCTTCGAATACCAAGCTTTCAACCTGTCTTACTTCTACTTTCTTATCTACAGATTCTTCCATGGATGCATCTATCGTAACTTTTATCTTCTTAAAGCTAATTTCTTTTGCATAATCTAAATATACGCCATGTACTTTTCCTTTTAAAATACCCATTCCATCACAAGGACGAATATCATAGCTGTCCACCGGCCATTTGGAGGACTTTAAAAGGTTAAGACGAATATTTTCAAAATTAATGTCTTCGATATAATTATCTTTACTGCCGGATATAAAGATACCATTTTCACTCTTACAGTTGATATTCTTAAAGGTTACATTTTTAATATGTCCCGCTTTTACACCTGCCTTACGGTCAATCGCAGTTACATAAATAGGTTCTGCCCTTCCCCACCATTGTTCAGAGAATCTTCTGGTTTCAATGTTGATATTAGAGAAAATGACATTTTCAATATTTCCTCTATCTCTAAGCTGTAAAGATATTCCACGGTTACTTCTGCTGATATTACAGTTATCCACAATAATATTTCTGAAGTCACTAACACTTTCCGTTCCGAACTTGATTGCAGCACTGGTAGAAATTAATGTACAGCCGGTTACCACAATATTCTCGCAGGAGCCATACTTTTCATAGCCCGCTGTATTCTTAAATACAATACAGTCATCTGCACATTCGATATGGCAGTTGACGATTCTAACATTTTTACAATGATCTGGGTCAATACCGTCAGAGTTAGCCATCTTTAAGCTATTTATAATACGAATACCATCAATTAGTACATCCTGGCAGCCTGCCATATGCAGCGTCCAAAAACCGCATTTTGACATAGTAACACCTTTAACGGTTAATTGGCTGATGTTTTCAAATAATACCATTGGAATTCTTGGATAATAGGTACCTTCTATATGATAGGTACCCTCTTCTCCATGGAAAACTTCCTCCGTTCCGTCAATCTTGCCAGAACCGGTTATACTTACGTACTCTGCATCCTTACCATAGATAAAGTAATGAAACGGTTTTCCGTTATATTCACAATTGATATAGGAAGGAACTCCTGTGTTACTGTTTACTTCCATTCCCGGCTCAACGGGCAGAAAATCCTCAAGATTATCACTGGCTTTTAATACAGAACCTGCTGCCAGATGAAGCTCCACATAGGATTTTAATAAAATAGAACCAACCTTAAACACTTTACCACCGGGCACGTATACCCTGCCTCCGCCATTCCCATGACAAGTATCAATTGCATTTTGTACTGCTGCGGAATCATTGGTGATGCCATCACCAATAGCACCAAATTCTACTATATTATAAATCATAATTTATACCATGATATCACAGGCTTGCCCTGTCATATTGCCACAAATAAAGGAGTGAAACAAAACTCTGTGGCATCCTTTCTTTTTATAGTTTTATTAGGATTAGGGTGTCAAAAGCCCTATTTTTATTTATCCTTAGAAGCTTTTATTCGTTTGCCGTTTCCTTTACAGTTCTGGTAAATAGAAAATAGATTATACTAAAACCAATTATACTAACCGGCAGAATATAAAAAGAATATTTCAAGCCAATTTTATCAGTTAAACTTCCAAATACCATATTAAAAACAATGTCAAAAATGGTTGCTACACTGATGATTACACCCGTAGCTGTTGCTGCCCTGTCCTTTTTAAAATAATTCTGTATTAAGAGCAGGAGGGTCGGATAAACAATAGAAATACTTAAGCCTGAAATACTTAAAAGTGCGATGGCTCTGCCCCCTAAAACTATACCAAGAGCATAGAAAACCATTCCGATATTCCCGAAAACCAGTATGCTATTCTTAGGACCTAACTTTTGCACTACAGGAGCAAAAATCAAGCGACCAACCGTAATTCCCCCAAAGAAAACAGACAAGTATCCTGCTGCTCCTTTTGTAGACAGCTTTAATTCTTTCGTACCATACAACACCAGCCAGTTTAAGATTCCATGCTCAGCTATAAAGTAAAAACCAAAAATTACGATAAGAAATATAAAAGCCGGCTGATTTAAAATACTTTTTAAGGATACCTTTTCTTTTTCTTCTTTTTTCACATCCGGAATCTCAGAGTGACAAAGCAGTATCATTCCAAGTACTGCAAGCAGTAATAAGATAGTATTCACCCACTTCCAGACACTAAAGCCTGTAGCAAAGCGTCCCGCCACATTCTGGCTTGTACTGGTTCCGATTCCCTGTACGAAGAACAATACATTTACAATTAAACCGGGAGAGGCTGCAAATACCACCGGAACCAATATATTTATAGTGGTGTTAATTAAGGTTGAGGTACCCATACATAAAAACATCCCAAATAACAATAGATAAAAATTATCTGTTAACACGAACAGCAATGCGCCGCACATCCAGAGAAGCAACACTGTTAAAAATACTTTTTTCTTATTGTAACGGTCTACAAAGGAGCCTCCAAAAAATAAAAATACTAAATTGCCTATATAGCTTATGGTGACGATTAAAGATACTTCAAAAGTTGATAATGCAAAATGCTGTTCAAATACCAGCGAGAACACACCTCTTAAGCTGTCACTGGCACCCATGACAATCATTATGACCATAAAACTTATAAACAGAATACTCTTTTTCTTCATGATTCTTACCGGACTTTCTTTTCATATAAATTTTTATACTCTTTAAACTTTATACCCGCTGTCCGCTTTAGTGGACTTTAATTCAATCGATGATAATGTTTTTCTTTACACCTTAAAACAAGCATATAAGAAACTGCTGCAAAAATATAAATATCTTCACAGATAAATTTTTACAGCAGTTAAAATTTCTTATTTCAGCCTCATATTAAGTACGATAGTGAAGACGCTTTCACCTATTTAGCAACTTGGGTTTCCATAAGAAATAAAATTGCTAATGCCTGTCCATAAGGCATAGATTTTATTTCAATGTCTTTATAGAACTGCTTAGTGTCTCTTCCCATAGCCGTTCCATAGGAAACCTGGTTTACGATTCCATCCTCTGTTATGTAACCTAACACCGGTTCTAATGCCTTTAAGGCACAGGCTTCATAGGATTTATCCACCAATCCTAAATGCACGGAACGCAATATACCGTATGCAAAACCGCAAGTTGCACTCGTTTCTACATAGGAATCAGAATCATCAATTAGGGTATGCCACATACCGTTTTCTTCCTGGTATTTAGCCAAGCCTTCAATTTGGAAGGTAAGTGCTGCTGTCAGGAATTTCCGAAAGCTTGTTTCACAAGGTATCATGTTCAAAAACTCTGGTATTGCTATCGTTGCCCAGCAATTTCCTCTTCCCCAAAGTGCCTTTGTAAAGTTGTGATTGCCATTAAAGGTCCATCCGTGATACCATAAACCCGTATTTTTATCAGTTAAATATTTAATATGTATTAAAAACTGATATTTTGCTTCTTCAATGTATGTTTTGTTATTCGTTATTCTTCCGTAGTTTGCTAAAAAGAGCACTGTCATAACTAACGTATCATCCCAAAGTTCCTGTTCATTTAAGGTATCGGATGTGATATGCTGGAAACCGCCTTCCTTTGTCTTTGGAAGTCCTGTCATAATCCACTCTGCCCATTCCTGACACAGCTTTAAGAATTCTTCATTTTCTGTATGTTCCGCTACGTAGGATAAAGCCAGCATGGGTGCACAGGTATTGATATTCTTAGAAGGCAGTCCGGTTTCAATCCGTTCTTTGTAATATTTTAAAAGTATATTAAGATATTCCTGGTTCTTTGTCTGCTCAAACAGCTTCCATAATCCATACAGGCCTACACCCTGTGTCCATTCCCAGAATTGGTATTTGGAGATATCGTCACCGGCTAGGTTTTTATCCTTCATATTTTCCAGAAAAATTGTATCATCTTCATATAAAACTTTCTGAAAACTTTTTACTAACCGGTCAAGATTCTCTTGTATTTTTACATTTGTGTCCTTAAGCATGTGATAAAATCCCTTTCTTAATTTCTATCTCTGGTTTATGGCAGTATTCTATTCTTTCATTTTCTACGTACAACTCACGCAGAGCTTTTACTTTTACTTCCCCGTATTGTATATCATTAACTGTTACCGAAAGATTTCCGTCATAACTAATATTTGTGTGTTTTAATGTCTCACAAAAGTTTTCGAAGCTTATAAACTCTTCCCTTGAGCCTCCCTTTATAATTACACAATGATTTAGGCCTAGGGATATAACTTCTTTACCGGTATTGGCTCCCTCTGTTACAAGCTGATAACCGTTATTGAAATAAGTTCCCATGTAGGCATCACCGTTTCGTAAAAATAACCAGCTTCCTTCTATTTTAAACGCTTCATAATCATACATTGGCGTATAGCCATGGATATAGTGTACCAGCTCGTTTTCATCAATATGGAACAAAAGTATCATAAGATTTTTGTACTGTTCTATATAAGGGTTGGTTCCATTGCCGGACCAGTATGCCGGACGATTTCCTCCGCTGTATGGTCTCTCTCCCGGATGGTTAATAAAAAACTGGGCAGAATTTTTCCCGAAAGCAATATTCATCAGATGTTGTTGGTGCCCATGTTCAAATGCCTTATATCCTTTAACAGAAGCCATAAAATACTGACTCGTCTTATAATAATAGGTCTTAACCCTGTTAATTCCCTGATCAAGTTCCGCGCTTATCCAGCCTCTTGGCTGTACTTTTGTATCTTCTGAAAAGTTCGGAGGCAGATAATCGGATAAGCAGTATAAGGTCACAGCTCTTGAATTTAGCGTAAGGTGACCTACACCTGTTGTAACCCATTCCAAAAAATTAGGTTCAATCTGCTCCCTTGCTTTGAGAGTTTCTTCATATGCCCGTCCATAACTAGAACTCATAACACCTTCAAACATGTTATAGCTAATAATACGGAAGGTATAGTCTAGAGCCTTTTTAGCGATATCTTTCATATCTTTATCCGGTGCCATTTCATACAGGACAAAAAATCCGATTAAATCTACGGGAATATAAGTAGCAGAATTCCATTCTGCATATCCGTATTGAAAGAAGGTATGAAACCAGTCCATAAGGCGCTTTTTACCAATCGCATATTGTTCTTTACCTTTTCGTCCGCTAACGGTAAAGGTATCATCCGGATATAATCCGCCGCCCAGATATTGAGCCAGATGGAACAGCATGGCATGATTTTCACTAAAATACCACATAACATCATTACCCGGCTCATCAATCCAATAACGGAAGCCAAGAACCAATTGATGGATTTCTTCATATAACTCATCACTAATATATTCTCTGTATCTTTTTGCCAGCATCATCATCGCTGCAAGGTAAAAGTCAGAGCAGTCTTCTTTTTTAGAAATCTTCATGAAACTATTTCTAAAATATATATCCGCTTCTTTTGTCCATTTCTTCTTTGTTTCAAGAATAGCCATGGTAGTTATTATCACATCTGCACCATAATCACTGATAAAGGAAAGTGCCTGCTGTTTTCTCTCTTCCACCGTTTTTCCCGGGTGAAAAGGAATAAAGTCCTTTGGCATTACGGAGATTCTTAAATCTCTTGCTATGGGATACCTGCCCGCCATTGCCTTCACTAACACCTTGTATGCTCCAACCTTAAGGCCTGTAACGGGTCCGAAATCAATCTCTGATTTATCCGTATACGCTGTTCCGGTTAATACGTCGTTGTGTTTGCCAATACCCTTTCCCTTATCATCGGTTAAATACAGGGTAACTTCATTCTTTAACAGGCTTTTGTCATACTGTAGAATTAGATTCCCTTCCCGGTAACCATCCTTTTCAAAATAACAGCTCTTTAAAAATCTTTCTGTCTGTAAAACCAGTTCGGCCCTTTCTTCCAGTTCAATAACGCCAAAGATAGGAGTTCCTCCCTTATAACGCATCTCAAAGTAGAAAAAGACATCTCTTTCTGCCAGTTCGTCTGCATAAACTGCTATTTCATTAAGTCCTTGTTTCAGAGCAAGCTCTATGGTCTTTTTGCCGGGAATGTTTCTGGTGTAAGGGGTAAAGCATTCTACTTCCTTCTGATTTACCCAGATTTTCATTCCGCCACAGGTGTATAATTCAAAAGGATACTTTCCTGCCTTTTCCACAAAAATATGTGTTTTCGCATTTGTCCAAATATAATGTGGTGTATGAATAAAGGTTGTAAAATCTATCCTATTATTTTCAAAGGGAAAAAATACTCTGTCATAGCTTCCGTTATAATAGGAAACATTTTCTATCTTATTAACCTTTAGAAACTCTTCTCGGACAGGGTAAACAATCTGAACATAACCCTCCTCCAGATTAACATCCGCTTCAAAGGTTTTATAAGGTGATGCAAAAGGTTCTCGCTTCATATCTGTAATCCACCATCTGCTGATGGATTCGTCATAACCGATGGCGTATTTTAATTGATTCACAACAACATCTCCTTTGGGAAAGCATATTTTTTTACAGAAAATTTATTTGTTCTTTATCATTTATTTTATTGCCATTGCCAGCTCATATATGCTTTTAAATGGCATTTATTGATTTGACATGGTTTATTATCCTTTACTTTGATTCAGTATATCAATTCGAACAAAGATAATCTATACAAAATTTGTTTATTTTGCTTTTTTTATTGCATTTTTTGCTTTTTCTGACTATAATAAAATTGATTATGCAAAAAATGTCGAAAACACAACTATCCTTGTTTCAGACACTGACAAAACACTTTACTCAGGTATCTCATCCTGGCTTACTAGAAAATTACGAGGTATTTTTATGCTGCTTAATGACTTAGTTTTATACGAAAGAGAACATATTACCGAAATTAATGAGCAGGGCAACCCCTTTTATTATTTTATTGATTATGATGAGCGTTCCTACAATATAAATATGGAATTCCAGCATTTTCATCAGTTCTATGAGCTGTGTATACTTTTAGATAACGCCGCAGACCATCTGATTGAAGGTGATATTTATGACCTTCAATTCGGTGATATCGTAGCTCTTAGGCCATCCTTACTTCACAAAACCCAGTACCCACATGGATCCGCAAAAAAACGCATCATTATAAACTTTACCTTTCCTATGGATGTACCTGGGATAGCAGAGGATTACAGGACCCTATTGTCAATCTTTGATAAGCCTATTCCTATCTATCGCTTTGAAGGAAAATACAAAACCGAAATATTTGAAATTCTAAATGATATATTCCGCCTCACAAAGACAAAAAGTTCCATCGGTAACCTGTTAATCCATACCAAGTTTGTGGAATTTCTTACTAAAATATATCAAAACCGGGAACAAAACGTGTATGTTGTACATTCTTCCAAGGATAACCTGACCAGTAAAATATACTCCATTACCTCTTATATCCATGAACATTATACAGAGGATTTATCCTTAGAGTTTCTTGCAAAGTACTTTTATATCAGCACCTATTACCTGTCACATCAGTTTAAAAAAATAACTGGTTTTACTCTAAACAGTTACATTCAGATGACAAGAATTCGCAATGCCCAGCAGCTTTTATTATCAACGGATATGAAAATAACCGAAATATCTGATGCCTGCGGTTTCTCTAGTTTTTCACAGTTTAACAGAACATTTAATAAGTACTGTAATACATCACCCTCTAAATTTAAATCCAATAAAGGCGGCAAGGCCATGCTATCCTATGCCCGCTCAGAATAACCAGGTATCGGCAAACCCCAAAGAAATACCCATAAGGGGTTGCCATATCTACCTATGCAATAAAAATAGGATTGGTAATTGCCAGATTGGTACAATCCTCATAGGCTTCAAAATAAACCCAATCTTTATCCTGCACCTGAATGGTAACTACCCGGCTGTAATCATAGAATCCTTTTATCTGATTTATATTTTCCAGTACTATTGTCTCTGTTCTGCCCCCTGACTGATGGATTATAAGCCTTTTTAAAGGACGGTTTGCCAACAGCCTTATTAAGACCTCAAGTTCTTTCTCCTCTTTATGCACTGTTTCTCCCGGACCTTTTCCTTCTATGGTTGGCAGTAGAATCGGCCCATTCGTTAAGAAGCTGTGACCCTTTTTTAGACTTGCTAATAAGTACTTGGATGTTCTTGTACCATTCACCTTTGTATAAGTTCTGACACAGCCGCTGGTTAAGGTGGTTTTGGCCCACTTTTCTAAAATCGGCATAACCTTATCATATAATAAAATAAGGGGATCTGCCTTTTTTAAAAGTTCCTTGCAGAACTCCCCCCTATAATCCCTTACTATGCCAACAAGCCAGGTTATCTGCCTAAAATATTCTACGTAATCATCTGCTTTTATATTATGCGTGTCGCTGCCGGTGGTAGCGGGAATGAATCTGCCTTCCGTAAGCAATTCCTTCCATAATCCATATGCCTCCCAATTAGTACTTCCTGGCACCATAGGGTTGGAACCATTCCATATTTCTATGGTTTCGAAAATATTTATCATATCGTGAAACTTGGGATTCCAGGATATTGCCTTCTGACGGTCTCTTGGATGATTTAATTGAGGTAATCCGGATAGTTCTTTAATCCGGTTGGTAATGCTATAGAATTCCTCTCTTAAATACTCCTCCGCTCGCTCTTCTTCTTTCGGAATCCGATAGATAATATCCTCCTCTACTCCAAGTGACAAAACATGTCCGTTAGATGTGGATATCTCCTTGGAGATAATGGGTGTAAAGTCAGCCGTTTCCTGCTTTCTCCACTCCCCATGATTCTTTACATTATGGTGATCACTTAAGGCACCAAAGGTAAGTCCCATAGCCTGCATGGAATGAGCCACCTCCTCCGGTGATTCTACCACCGGGTCAGTCCCCCCATGAAGTCTGCTGCTGTATACACTATGATGATGCAAATCTCCTGCATACCAGCCCTCCTCTGATAGATTAATAAAGCGTCTTATATAAAAACGATGGCAAGCGGGTTCCTCCTCTAAAGCTATTATTTCTTTTGTCAAGATTTCATACTCTGAACCCTTAGAAACCTCTACTAAGTATCTGCCGGCAGGAACTTCTTCACTGGTTTTTCCCTCTGTGTTGGTGTAGCTTCTATAGAAGGTCAAATCACCTGTATTAAAAGAAAAATTATTTTGATTCATACCCTCCGGTAACGGATAAAATTTAACCTGTGCTACCATTCCTTTTCCGGTTTCATTGCATACCTCCACCGTTATAGGTACCTTTTTTCTGTTTTCAGATTCCGGCAGTCGATACCCTCTTTCATTCAAGGCACCTGTCAGTTCTTCTAAATTACAGCAGAGCTGGTTCGGTTCAAGCTCATTCAAAAAAACCTCATCCGATACTTCCATACCTCTAATACAATCAACTGCGGTAGACAAAAATTTTTTAAGCTTCATCTTTTTCTCCTTTCCTAATCAGCGCTTCCTGCCTCAATATAAAAGGTAAGTATTTCATAGGGTTTAATATCTGCGTAAAAAGCATCCTCCTCTGTTAGTAGTTCTGTTTCCTTTTCTTCTAACAGATTGCAAAGATATACTTTATGAAGGGTAAGTCTTGAACTGATGGCTATTCTGGTTCTACGGTTTTTATATTCATATAATCTTAGAATATATCCCTTGCCATCCTCCGATTTTTTCACAACCTCTATCATACAATTATCCTGTTTTACAGAAAATAAAGATACCTCTGTACCTTTATCACCTTCTTGAGGAGACTGCCATCTGGCATATAAAGGCGTATTTAATGAATATGCCTCTAACTGGGTATTGCCTTCCCGCCAGCCGCCCATATGGGGATACAGTGAATAGGTGAATTCATGAAAGCCCTGATCCGCATTTTTGTTGGGATACTGCCCACATTTAATTAGGGTAAGTCGCATATTACCATCTTTTATATCATGACCATACTTACAGTCATTTAACAGGCTCACACCGTATCCATACTCAGATATATCCGCCCATTTGTGGGCACACACCTCAAATTTGGCCATATCCCAGGATGTATTTTCATGCGTATTTCTTTCCACATTTCCATACTGGATGTCATAAGATGCCTTATCCGCATGGATGTCCACAGGAAATAGAACCTTTAAGAGCACCTGCTGTTCATGCCAGTCTATTTCTGTGTGAAAGTCTATTCTTCGGCTATAAGGGTATAAAAAGATATGCTGTTTTATAACAGAATCAAAATACGTTCTGGTTATCTGTATACCGATACGAACTGGCCCCCATTCTGTGATAACGGCTTCATTGAACTGGTTTATGATATAGAGTTTATCCCGGTGGTAAATATCAATATCCCAATTTTCAAAGTCCATGGGGCGGTCTTCATAAATCTCCAGCACATTTCCTTTATATCCGGGCTTTATTACCTCTCTATCCGCCTTTTTATCCCATAGGGATACAAGATGGTACTCTTCATCAAAAACCACCAGATAAAAGTCTGTCTCAATTACCCGCTCCGCTTCAAACCGTTTCTTTGCCGTTTTTATTTCCGCTTCCATGTCCGGCTTATAAGAATCCAAATATAGTACCTTAAAGCCCTTGCCAGGAATTCCTGCCACCTGGCAGATATACTCCTTAGAGTCAGGCAGCTTTTGGCATGCATAACGGTTCCCATATGCATCTGTTAGACTACTTATTTCATCTTTATAAGCCGATGATGGAGTAAATTGTATCCGGTCCTCTCTATGAAAGGATAGGGTATTAAAGATTAACACCCCCTCTTTCTTTATGGCAAGCTTTGAACTAATATACTTTAACTTATTTTCAATCAGTTCAGAACCCTTTTTAAGAAGATTCTTGTAATCTATATCTGTCTGCTGATATACTGCTTCTATACTTGTTCCGGGTATAATATCATGGAACTGGTTTAACAGAATCTGCTTCCAGCCTCGCTCCAGCTCCACGGACGGATAGGCATCACCATAGCTCTCTGCCAGAACTGATAAGAATTCTAAATCCATATACATGGTTTCTGCCCTCCGGTTAAACCGCTTATTTTTTGCCATAGAAGTATAAGTTCCTCTGTGACACTCAAAATAAAGCTCACCAGACCATTTTGCTATATCTGCTCGATTTGTAACACACGCATTAAGCCTGTCAAAATAGTTACTCTGAAAGTCCATGGAAACCCTTGGAATTCCGGGTAATCCGTATTTTAAGCGGCTGTAATTCTTAAGCTGTTCTTCCGTAGGGCCTCCCCCTCCATCACCGAATCCAAAGGGGTGCAATGTCTCTTCACATAATTGCTTATCCTGATATCTACTCCAGTTACCAAGTACCTGATTACTTTCTAGACGTCCATTATAAGTTGTCTGCTGATATGGATTTTTTCTAGCCAATATCTCCTTATCAAACGTCACATGCCCTGTAGTAGTAACAAGCTGGGTTAATACTTCCGAGCCATCTATTCCTTTCCATAAAAAAGTATCATGGGGCATCTTATTGTATTGATTCCAGTCGAGCTTTGTTGTGAAAAAATATGTAATACCACATTTTTTCAAAATCTGGGGAAGTGCTGCTGAATATCCGAATACATCCGGAAGCCACAGAGTTTTTGATTTTTTACCAAACTCCTCTTTAATAAACTTCGCGCCGTATAAAAACTGTCTTACTAAGGATTCACCTGAGGGAATATTGCAATCTGCCTCTAACCACATACCGCCATCAATCTCCCACCTGCCTTCTCGTATCCTATCTTTTACTCTTTTATAGAGTTCAGGCTCTTTTTCTTTAAGAAACGCATAAAGCTGCGGCTGACTTGACATAAATTTGTATTCGGGATACTGGTCCATGTAATTTAGAACCGTTGAAAAACTACGTACCACTTTTTCTTTGGTCTGCTCAACACTCCAAAGCCATGCTACATCAATATGGGTATGGCCTATGGTGGTAACAACAGGCCCCTCTTCACAGCTATTGCTGTAGTACCTGCCTTTTAAAAAGGTGTTGGCTCTATGAAGACCTTCATAGAATTCTCTGGAATATATTTTCCTTAAATCCAGCAGGTTGATACCGGTCTTCATATCCTCCATAATTTTAACACGGTCTGTATTGTCTTTTTCAAGAACACAGGCAGTCCGAAAGAGATTTTTTAAGTTATAATAAAAATCCTCTATTGCAAGGTCAAGGACCGCAAGCTCCGATTTTAGATACACTTTTTCCCGGTTTAGACCGCTGTAACCTAGCAGTGCAATTTCATAAACTGTACCAGGCACTGCACTTTTTGCAAGAAGAATATCCCTGTGGTTGACATCCAAACCTTGTCTGATTTTTCCGTCAACATAGCATAAAAATTGAGGGTTTGCTATATCCCAGCCCTCTTCATGACCGGTACCAATGCGGTATACCACATGTTCCCCTGCAAAGGACTTCGGTATGATTAAAGTTGTACGAAACCACATATGGCAGTCATAACCGCCCCACAGATTTCCAGTCTCATACTCCTCCCAACAGGTCGTATCTGCCCTTTCCCCGCCATCTTCTCTGCCTTCCTTTACTTTGTACTGATTTATGGATTCACTTTTTTTAGAAATATATATTTTTAAGTCCTTTAACAGTCGGTTTATCTTTCCTAATTCAAAGTCCATACATGCCTCCTGCGCATTATCTCCTGAACTAACTAATGAGACCGCGGCACATCGATGTCCGTATCAATGTAGCAGCACACCAGTCTGTTATATAGCAATAGAGGCAGTATATGTCTATATACCGCCTCTATCCATTATTTTCATAAAGTCACTTATTTTGCTACATTGTCCTTATAGTAGTTCGCTCTGGCTTCCAAAATCTTATCCAAACCAGCCTGTACTAATTCTGCATATTTAGTTTTCTGAATTTCATCAAAAGTTCCAGGCGCTGCACTAATCAAGTTGTAAGCATAGATAATTGTAGAAGATTTTACATTGGAACTATATACGGATTCTTCTTCTAATATCTGTTGTATAACCGGTGTATCAGTCATACCGGTAGTTATCTGTGTGTATAAGTCAGTTAAGTACTCTTCACTAAAAGTAGGATATGAAGTTTTTAAACTTTTAACAATTGTTGCCGGATCATTATAATACGCCCAGTATTGTGTTGCGATACAAAAGTCAGCCGGTGTTAAAGGATATCCTTTAGAGTATTTTTCATCTTCTGTTAGTGTTACAGGTATACCATTTTCATCTGCCTGGTAATCCGGTGTATAATATACTTTGATTGCATTTTCAGGATTTGCCATCCAGTTAATGTATTTAACGGCAGCTTCTACTTTTGCCTCACTTGCCTTAGGTACCATAATGTATGCACCATATAAAGGGTTCGCAGGGTTAACATATGCACCGAGGCTGTCTTCAAAAGCATTGATAGCTACATATTCCACTTCCGGATTTAATTCCTGCGCTGTTGTAATCCATGCCATAGGACGTTGTGCATCGTCTAAAAAGAAACCTGCCTGTCCATTGCTAATTGCCTGCTGATAGATACTGCTGTCTGTATCTACTGCAAAATCTTTGGAGATAATTCCATCATTATAAAGCTTATTTAATACTTTAAAGCCTTCCTCAGCACCAGTGTCTAATGCTTTTGTCCATTCAGAATAGACATACGTATCTTCTTCTGTGGAAGGTTCAGCATAAGATGCTACAAAGTTTAAGTACATTTTTTCAGAAGAAGTATCTCCACTCATAGCCCAAGGGACTAATTTGTCACCAAGCTTACCGGGATCCTGCTCTTTAAAGGCATATAAAGCGGCAATTAATTCTTCTTTTGTCTTAGGTACTTCTAAGCCAAGTGCATCTAACCAGTCTTTACGAATCATACCTATGTGTCTGACTTTCTGCCACTGTCTCTTTGCCGGAATAGCGTACTGTACTCCATCAATTTTACCTACGTCTAAGATAGAAGCAAGCTCTGTATTAATTACATCACCATACTTTGTAATTGCATCAGAAAGGTCTGTCAGACCACCATCAACTGCAAAGCTTCCAAAGATAGTTCTGTCATAGGTTAAGATGATATCAGGAGCTGTACCACCAGCCATCATCATCTGAATATTGTCATCTGTTGTCGCTCTGGATACTGCCTGGAATGTGACATTAACATTAATATCAGCTAAAATTTGTTCTTTTATCCATTCAGTAAGTGCATTTTCTTCTATTGTGGTTCCAGGTGCTGCATCTCCCCTGTCCCATACCATAACTTTTAAATCTAACGGTGCTTCTGTCGAATTATTATCCGTTCCTGTTTCCGGTGTCTTGTTTTCATCTCCACTTTTATTACCGCTGCCCTTTGAGCAGCCGGTGAAGACCATAACCACAATTATTAAAAGACTTACTATTTTGGCAATTTGTTTTTTCATAAATTTCCTCCTTTTTATTATATAGCTTATTTATGTAACAGCACCCCATGTGCATATTACCGTAAGATACGTTCCTTACCCTTTTACCGCACCAACCATCATTCCTTTTGTAAAGAACCTCTGGATAAAGGGATAAGCAATCAGCATCGGAACCATGGAAAATACAATGCTTGCATTCTTAATATTTTCCGGTGTTAACTGGATTGCAGCATCTACTATTTCCTGTTGGGAGATAACGATGGAATCCATTAATTGTTTTAACCGTAACTGTACCGTCTGTAGATTTGAATTGTTAATGTAATACATAACGTCACTGACACCGTTCCATCTGTTTACCGCATAAAATAAACTTAAGGTAGCAATGGATGGTTTTGCAAGAGGTATGGCAATATTAATCATGGACTTTAATTCAGAACAACCGTCCATATACGCCGCCTCATATAACGAATTATCAATTCCTGAGAAAAAAGTTCTTAATATAACCAGGTTATAAGCACTCAAAGCTCCAGGAATTGCAATGGCCCATACCGTATCTAATAGATTCAAACTCTTAATATTTAAGTAGTGAGGGATAATACCTGGGTCAAAATACATCGTAACCACAATCAGACCCATTAAAAGTGCCCTGCCTGGAAGTTCCTTTTTGGACAAAGGATACGCTGCCAGTATCGTAAGAAACATAGCCAGTAAAGTATGTCCTGCGGTTAACAGTATGGAATAAAAGAAGGATCTCATAAAGCTTGCGTTAGAGAAAACCTTCGCATAAGCATCCAAATTAAATCCTACCGGAAATATTCCTACTTCTCCCGTTGCAATTGCACTTTTTGAGCTTAAAGAAACAGAGAGTACATTCAACAAAGGTATGATAGTTATTAATACAATTCCGATAAAGAATATATTTAAAAAGAGCTGAAAGAGATTTGCTTTTTTATTTGTTTTTGATTCATAAACAGACATTATAAAATACCTTCCTCTCCAAGCTTTTTCACAATTTTATTAACTGAAAGAATCATAATTACACCTATTATCGACTGGAATAAGCCTATCGCTGCTGCAAAATCGAAACGGCCAGCACCCAAACCTACTGAATACACATATGTGCTGATAACCTCAGATGTATCCTTTACTAAAGCATTGCCAAGCATGTACGGTCTGTCAAAACTGATAGCCATTACCTTACCAAGACTCATAATTAACATTGTTGTTATAGTTGGTCTAATCTGCGGAATAGTAATATGCCAGATACGTCTCCATCTTCCAGCGCCGTCAAGATAAGAAGCTTCGTAAAGACTGGTATCAACACCAGTTAGCGCTGCCAGATATATAATCAAGCTGTAACCAGCACCCTGCCAGATTCCGCTAATCCAGTATACAATTCTCCAGCTTTGCGGATTGCTTAAGAAGTCTATCTGGGATAAGCCCAGATTCTTTAATAAGGTATTTACCATTCCTGCACTGGAAAATACCTGCGTGATAATACCTCCAATGATAACCCAGGATAAAAAGTGAGGCAGATAAGTTACCAGCTGTGTTATGGAACGAACCTTTTTACTACTCACTTCATATAAGAGTATTGCCAGAAAAATAGGAATGGGAAAACCGACAATCAAATCACCAATATTCAGAACTAACGTATTCTTAACAGCAGTCCAAAACGTGGTAGAGGCAAACGCTTCTTTAAAGTATGTAAAGCCTACCCAGGGACTATCCCACATTCCCTTAAAAATATTATACTTTTTAAAAGCTACTACCGTGCCTAACATCGGTTTATACTTAAAAAGTATCAACTGTAAAAAGGGTAAAACCAACATAAGATAAAGTGCTTTATATTTCCAGATTTGTTTACCCAGACTATTTATCTTAGACGATGCTTTTTTTTGATCCTTTAATGTCTTGCTCATATTTTGCACCCTTGTCTAACACACCTGTCAGAATGTGTTATTGCCACAATTAAATATGGTTGTAAGAACTGTTTCGTGGCATTCCTTTCTGTACTTATTTTTTCTTTCAACCTATCAGTCATGAAGTCATAATTACTTCACAAATATAAAAGTGTAGAATTTATGATTTTAAGAATTCACACTGCTCCCATTGGATGCTTATCTTTTTCGACGATTCGCTTTCAGCATTTCCCTGATAAAATTTTATATATATAATAACCAGTTTTTTTATAGCATATCATTGCGTTTCTATGTGTATTATGGTAACAAATACGAATTGCAAAAACTACGCCTATTTTGTCATTTTTTGAAATATAACTCGCATTTATTGCTTATTGCCCTTAATATTATACAGGTTTATCAGTGATTCCCTTTCTGTTATTAGGCACATTGTTAAATTATTGAAAGTTTATACGATTCATATTATATATAAATAGACCTTTATTATACGTTTTTACGGTCAACCTGCTTAACACTTGGACGAAAAAAAGAAGATTACCTCGAGGTAACCTTCTTTTTTATTTTTAAATGTATGAAAAGATCATACTGGTATTTACATGGAATTACCAGTATTTATCCGAATGAGGACAGTAGTTTTTCTCTACAACTGCCCGAAGCTCAACAAAACAGCCACAGATTCTGCACATTCCGTTTAAAAGATTCTCACAAGTTTGGCATAAATCAAGTCTTCTCTTATATTCCTTCGGTTCAGCTTTAATATCTTTATCTAGATGTGCAATATATTCATATAAACTTTTAAAGTAAGCCTCTTCCGGCATGTCTTTTAACAGACATTTCCGGCAATAGCCCCTGCTTGACTCAGTCTCCGTCATTTTCTCTGTTTTCCTATTGTTATTCTACTTCAAAATGAAGGACACTACAAGGAGGAATATTAAAATCAATTCCCTTATCCGTCGCCTTAAAGTCTTTAAATTCTTCTACGTGAACTACATCTGGATTGTCAAAGGTATTATGAGCACCCATATCATTGGTAAGGATTTCTGCTTTTACGGACTTAATATCCCAATCCACCAGAACACCGCTTACGTCATAACCTTCTGTTACAGAAAGGTTATTAATGGTTATATGTAATTTGCCGTCTTCTCCAATAGAAGCGGATTCCTGAAGGTTCATTACCTTAGCATCCAAGTCACCAATTTCCTTAGTTTCCACAAAGCTGTCTACAAGAGTCGCTTCCTGATGGCATTTATACATGTTAAATACATGATATGTCGGGGTAAGAAGCATTTTCTCCCCTTCCGTTAAAATAACAGATTGCAGCACATTCACAAGCTGTGCTATGTTAGCAATACGCACACGATCACTGTGCTTATTAAATATATTTAAAGTAACACCTGCTACCAGTGCATCTCTCATAGTACTTTGCTGATACAAAAAGCCTGGGTTTGTACCTGGTTCAACATTAAACCAACAGCCCCATTCATCTACAGCCAAGGCAATTCTTTTTCCCGGATCATATCTATCCATAATTTTAGAGTGCTTTGTAACCAGTTCGTCCATATAAAGCGCGTTCTTTAAAGTCTTGTACCAGCCTTTTTCACTAAATCCTGTTGCCGCACCTTTATCATCCCAGTTATTCTCAAACGTATACGCATGCAGAGAAAGAGCATCCATATGACGGTGAGCAATGCGCATTACAGTATCACACCAATTATAGTCATCCACATTAGGTCCCCCGGCTACCTTATATAGCCTGTTCTCTCCGTAATTTCTGCAATAGGTTTGGTACCTTCTGTACTCATTTGCATAATGCTCCGGTGTCATGTTACCGCCGCAGCCCCAGTTCTCATTACCTACTCCGAAGAATTTAACCTTCCAAGGTTCTTTTCTACCGTTCTTTGCTCTTAGATCTGCCATTGGAGATACACCATCAAAGGTCAGGTATTCCACCCACTCAGACATCTCCTGCACGGTACCGCTTCCTAAATTACCGTTGATATATGGTTCACAGCCTATCTGCTCACACAGTTCCATAAACTCATGGGTACCAAAACTGTTGTCTTCTAAAACGCCGCCCCAATGCGTATTAATCATTCTCTTTCTGCTTTCCTTCGGGCCGATACCATCCTTCCAGTGATACTCATCTGCAAAACAGCCCCCAGGCCATCGAAGCATAGGAAGTTTCATTTCTTTTAATGCTTCTACTACATCCGTCCTCATTCCTTTTTTATTTGGAATTTTGGAATCCTCCCCAACATAGAGTCCCTCATAGATGCATCTACCAAGATGTTCTGAAAAATGTCCGTAAACTTCTTTATGAATCTTTGATTTTTTGTTACTTGCATTTACCACAAGTCTAGTCATAAGATACCTCCAACCCATTGTTTTATAATTCCCTAAAGTATTTTAACTTCATATAAATATGCACTATTGTACTCTATTTACCGGAAAATGTCAATGTTAAAAACTCTTTATTTCATAAAAATGTAAATACTTAAGATTATACTAAAGCATTAAAAGCAAGTTTATTTAGAAAGAAAAGCTAAAAATGTACTATATTTTTTTCCCTTGTTGAGTTAAAATAGGGACAATTACTATTGATGACTTAGGTAATTGCAAGCAGTCTTTGAATAACCACTTATAAAGATGACATTTTGTAATTATCTATAATAATGGAGGTTTATAACATGTTATTCGGCGCATTAGAAGCTGGCGGTACCAAAATGGTAATGGCCACAGGTAACGAAAACGGTGAGATTTATGAACAGGTGTCTATCCCTACGGAAAGTCCTGAGGTAACAATTCCTAGAATTATAGACTATTTTAAAGATAAGGAGATAACCGCCCTTGGTATTGGTTCCTTTGGTCCAATTGATCTTGATAAGAATTCAGACACTTATGGTTATATCACTTCTACTCCTAAATTGGCATGGGCTAACTATGATTTGGTGGGAACAATAAAAAAGGCCTTGCAAGTTCCCATCGGTTTTGATACGGATGTGAATGGCTCTGCTCTCGGAGAAGCTACATGGGGCAGTACAAAAGGGCTTCCTACAAGTATCTACATAACCATAGGTACAGGCGTTGGGGTTGGCGTATTTCAAAACGGGGCACCGCTTCATGGCATGCTGCATCCGGAAGCCGGTCACGTGCTTTTGAGCCGGCACCCTGAGGATACATTTGCTGGTTCCTGTCCCTACCACCCTAACTGTCTGGAAAGTCTGGCTGCGGGACCAGCTATTGAAAAACGTTGGGGTAAAAAGGCAATTGATTTAAAAGATAATACTAAGGTATGGGAACTGGAAGCATATTATATTGCACAAGCTCTTGTTGGATATATTCTTACCCTTTCTCCTCACCGAATTGTATTAGGTGGTGGTGTAATGCACCAGGAACAATTATTCCCACTTATCAGAACCCAGGTAAAAGATTTATTAAACGGATATATAAAGACTCCTCAGATTGAGGATATCGACACTTATATTGTACCAGCGGCTTTAAAGGATAATCAGGGTATTATGGGTTGTATCCAACTTGCCAAATTAGAATTACGATAAACTCGTATTTCTCTTATTAGAAAATGAAACTGATATAAAACAAAATGAACACTAGAAGAAGCTCTATGATTTTCCTATTATTCACTCTGAAAGACATGTGCCAGTTGTGTGCAAACAACATACAACGTATGTAGAACTTTGCATAAACAACTGGCAAAAAGTCTTGAAATCGGTAAGTGAAGAAAAATCATAGGGCTTCTTAATATAATACAATCTAAATAGCGCAGCTCCGCCTGCTTCCGACGTTTTTACATTACTCTTCTTTTTTAAGAATCTGTCGAATACTTTTTTCTACCTGCTTCCTTGGAAGCATTATCTGATGTCCGCAGCCTTGGCATTTAAGTCTGAAATCCATCCCTACACGAAGAACTTCCCATAAAAAGCTGCCGCAAGGGTGCTGTTTTTTAAGTTTTACAACATCTCCTACTTGTATATCCATTGCATGTCTCCTCCTGCTTAGTAATTCTAATAAATCCTATTTTAATGTCTAGTTCATTGCATTTTTAAACCAGTACAAAAAGAAGCCTCTGCTTTAACTTTACTTCTTTTGATTATATTTTATCAAAATATAAATTTCCTCTTGCATTTTATTGCCACATGATATAGTATATGAATATATTATATGTAGTATTGAAAACTACTTATTGCAACTCATCAAACCAAGTGGTATAGTTTTTAAGGTTTGAAGAATACTATCTTTATGTAACCGCTTCCCATAATCAATACGTAAAACAAACTAACTTTATTTTTAAGTAATTGTACTATTTTCTTTGAATAACCTTCTTAGAGGTAGCATTTCTTAATTATCAAAATTTAATTTATGAAAGGAAGGATACTCATGTCTAAAAAATTAATGAAAGCAAAAGACCCCGGAAGTGCTATTACTCATTTTATCGGAACTCTAATGGCAGCCTTTGCAGCACTTCCACTTTTAATCAAAGCAGCAAAAGCACCGGATGTAGTACACTTCATATCCTTAGGAATATTTGCTCTTAGTATGATATTATTATATACAGCAAGTACAGTATATCATACCTTTGATTTATCTGACAAGATTAACCGCCGCCTGAAAAAATTTGATCATATGATGATATTTATACTTATTGCCGGTACGTATACGCCGGTATGCCTCATCGTTTTAAACGGGCCTGTTGGTTATGGCTTATTGGCACTTATCTGGGGTATGGCTTTACTTGGAATGGCATTGAAGGCCTTCTGGGTCTATTGCCCGAAGTGGGTATCCTCCGTTATCTACATTATTATGGGCTGGACCTGTGTTCTAGCCTTCTCACCGCTGTTAAATGCCCTATCACCTGCTGCCTTTAACTGGCTGCTGGCAGGAGGTATTATATATACCATAGGCGGAGTAATCTACGCCTTGAAACTCCCTATTTTTAACAACATGCATAAAAATTTCGGTTCCCATGAAATATTTCATCTTTTCTGCTTGGGAGGAAGCTTCTGCCACTTTGTGTTAATGTATGAGTTCATAGTAAATATGCCTTTATAATCTTTCCACCAATAACCAGTCATATTGTATCAGCCTGCTAACTAAAGTAATATACAGACTTTTAGCAGGCTGATACTTGCGTTCAGGAACAGAGATTCACCTTGACAGGAATTTATACATATGATAATATTAATAATGATTATTATTATTGGAGGTGAGTTATGGCTACTATAAAATTCAGCCGTCAACGGGAATCTATTAAAGAATACCTGGCTAATACAAAAGAGCATCCTACTGCCGATATGGTATATATGCACATACGAAATATATATCCAAATATCAGCTTAGGTACGGTATATCGCAATCTGAATCTGTTAGCGGAACAAGGTGAAATCATTAAGCTTTCCCATGGTACCGGTTCTGATCGTTTTGATGGCAATACTTTACCTCACTATCATTTTGTATGTACGGAATGCTCCTGTGTAGAAGATTTGGATATTGCTCCCGAAGTAATTAAAAGATTGAATCAGGCCGCCGGCAGTCATTTTAATGGCCGGATTGAAGGCAATTCAACTTTCTTTTATGGGAAATGCTCAAATTGCATTCCTAAATCCTAAACTACTGTCCTATTAAGGAAGTATGATATAACCACTGAGCTTTAGACAAAAAAATAAAGGATTAATATAAAGCCTTGTCCCCTATCCGGCAGACCTTATGTTAATCCTTTTCTTTATATATAAGAATATATAAGATATTTTTTCAGTATTTCTTAGAAAATGAAAAAAGAAAGAAAAAGGTATTGACAAATCTCTGCTCTTGTTATAATATAATAACAGTAATCGTTACTATTATTAAAAAATAAATTAATTTTAAAGGAGAATAAGTATATGAAAAAATTTGTGTGTCAAGTATGTGGTCATGTTCATGAAGGAGATTCCGCTCCGGATCAATGTCCAATCTGTAAAGCTGCTGCTTCTAAATTCACTGAACAAACAGGTGAAATCGGCTGGGCTACTGAACACGTAGTTGGTATCGCACAGGGCGTTAGCGAAGACATTATTAAAGACCTGAGAGATAACTTCACTGGAGAATGCAGCGAAGTTGGTATGTACCTTGCAATGGCAAGAGTTGCTCACAGAGAAGGATATCCTGAAATCGGATTATACTATGAAAAAGCTGCTTATGAAGAAGCTGAACATGCTGCTAAATTCGCAGAATTACTTGGCGAAGTAGTAACAACAAGTACTAAGAAAAACTTAGAACTAAGAGTTGCTGCTGAAAATGGTGCTACTGCTGGTAAATTTGACTTAGCAAAACGTGCAAAAGCTGCTGATCTTGATGCTATCCATGATACTGTACATGAAATGGCTAAAGACGAAGCTAGACATGGAAAAGCATTCCAAGGCTTATTAGAAAGATATTTCGGTAAATAATTATATAGTATACCTTAACATAAGTATTTGTCATTCTCAATAGGTTCATCCTTATAAATACGGCCGCAGTATGCTTGTTATACTGCGGCTGTTTCGTTTTTTCTAAGTTATGCAATAGATTAAAGTTCCAGTTCATAAAACCTGTTAAACAAGAAAAGTCAATTTTTCCGCTTTTCCTTAATTATCTCTATATTTTTGGTAATAAAGTCACATCTTTGCTGTACACATTCAACTGAGCGCAATGGATCCTTTGGTGTGTTAAAGGTATAATCAAGAAGCTTATCAATGGTTGTGGCAGCCACATGAAGTCTTGTATCACTAGAGGCATAATAAATATAAACCTCCCCGTTCTCATTTACAATAGCACCATTGGTAAAAGCTACATTGGATACATCACCAAGCCTTTCGCTGCCTAACGGAGCAATTAAAAATCCTGAAGGTTCTGCAATAACTTTGGAAGGCTCTTTTAAATCCGTTGCAAATACATAGATAACATATCGTAAACCAGCGGCTGTATTTCGTACCCCATGAGCTATATGAAGCCAGCCCTTCTCCGTTTTAATAGGAACAGCACCCGCTCCGTTTTTTGCTTCGGTTATGGTGTGATACTTTCTTTCACTTGTTATAATTTCTTCCTGTATTACCGCATTGGTAATGTCTTCACAGGTACCAAAGCCAATGCCGCCCCCTGAACCTGTATTAATAAAATCATCCATGGGTCTAGTATAAAATGCATATTTACCGTTAACGAATTCCGGGTGAAGAACAACATTTCTCTGCTGAGGAGAATGTAACGTCTTTAAATTCTTAAGCCGTTCCCAGTTTTTTAAATCCTTTGTCCTAACAATACCCGCCTCAGCCTTTGCAGCAGACAAGTCATTGCTGTTAGTGTCCTTGCTTTCCGAACAAAATACGCCATATATATATCCGTCTTCATGCTTTGTAAGTCTCATATCATAAACATTGGTTTCCTCTTTGTTGGTATCTGGAAGAAGCATGGGATAATCCCAGAATTCAAATCCCTCCGTAGGACTGTTGCTACAGGCAACACCAAAGAAGGACTTGCGGTCATTGCCTTCAATTCTGGCCACCAAATAGTATTTACCATCCAGTTCAATGGCGCCGGAATTAAACACTGCATTGACTCCCAACCGTTCCATAAAATATGGATTTGTATTCTCATTAAGATCATATTTCCAGAACACGGGAATATGGTCTCTGGTTAATACCGGATTCACATAACGATTAAAAATACCGTTATAAAAGGAACTTACTTCATTTTTTTTATGAATCAATTGCTGATATTTTTCTTGTAAAATATAGTATTGTGGATGCATCTATAGTAACTCCAATCTGTGTGAAAGAGCCTATAGCTCTCGTGCTGTCTGCACCTTGCACACTAACAAATCAAGATGTTAAAAAGCGCTTCAGGCTTACCTGTCTCAAATCAGGCTCACCCGTTCTACCAGTCAACATTTCTTTTAATTACTTCAAAACACATTCTGCCATTGTGATATGGGCACTTCCAAGGCCCGGCTATTTCCTTCCGGCTAACAGGTTCCCCTTCTTTATTCACATCATAAAACCATTCCGAACCCAGTCTTTTATCTATGATATAATTCTTAGTAAAATCCCAAATTTTTTTCGCTGCTTTTTGATATTCTTTCCGTTCTGTATTTAGCTGATAACCGTTAATAAAACCTAAGATAGCTTCTGCTTCTACCCACCAGATTTTAGTCGTATCTACTTCCCCATGAAAGCATTCATTGTTTAGGGAATTGCCATCAAAACCCTCCTCTAAAATATGACGGCGTAACGCTTCCGTCACCTGAAACATCTTCTTGGTGTAAGCATTATCTCCTAACACTTCACAACCTCTGTCTATAAGCCAGGATGCTTCTATATCATGTCCATAAGAGTTCAAATCAGATAACGTCCTCATATTTTCATCAAAGAATACCTCTAACATTTGTCTTTTGGGGTTATACAAAACCTCTGCAAACTGGTTCATTATCCATCGTAATTGATTCCCCACTCTTTCCTGCTTATCAACACGGTAGAGCTCGGTGTAAGCTTCAAATACATGGAGGAGCGTATTCATAGTCTTACTGGCCATCAAACCATTCTCTGATAATTTATCATTGTCAACCGGCTCAAAGGCCTGATTAAAAGCCTCCAGGTAGCCGATGGAATCCTTACATCTGGTTTCAATTAAATCAAATAATTCATAAGCTAACTGCAAAGCTTCCGCATCTCCTGTGGCACCATAATAGGAAGACAGGGCATATATTGCAAAAGCCTGATTGTAAGTGTGCTTCGTGGTGTCCGCTGCATTCCCGTCATATTGAAGCGACCAGTGAACTCCTCCGTATTCCTTGTCCAAACAATAGTCCTTTAAAAACTTATATGCATGTTTTGCATACTCAATGCACTCTTCATCATTTACAGTAGTGTAAGCATTGGCAAAAAACCATAAAATCCTGCTATTTAATATAACACCCTTTGTTGCTTTCTTGTGCAACTTTAAATCAAAGTCCAGATAACCATAAAAACCACCATACTCTTTATCCTTTAAGTTCTTCCAGAATGGTATAATATTGTTAAAAAGAGTATCTTTTACTTCCTGAATAAACATGCAAAATCCATCCTTCCTTACTATGATATACTATTACACTCAATATGCATTCGATTATGTAAGTTAGCAATCTTATTATAACACATAGGGAAACAAAAACAAGCGTATTTTTCGCTTTTAATGCACATTCTTATTGCTTTTATAATGCATTTATGTCGCATTTATTCAGCATTTATATACTATACTTAAAACTTCTATCACACGCTCGTACTATATACCCTTCTCACGAATAAACCCTATGACCTTAAGGCTTGCCGAATACTGTAATTTAATGTATAATCAGAACAAACCAGTTATTGTTTTATATGGGAGGAATTAAAATGTCACATTCTAATAATTACAGTTCTACTGCAAAAGACCTGACCCCAGAGAAACATAGTGTAAATAAAAGAATGAAACTGACTGTAGCCGGTATTCTCATCTTTATTATAGTAACCATACTCATTAAAGTTACTTTCCTCCTCACTCCCGCTTACGAAAAGCCAATTCAGTCTTATACTGCTGCTATTCAAAATAGTGATTTCAAAAGATTGGTAAACGCTTATCCAGACTACATCCAAAATGAATTAAAAAGTATCGCAGCACAGTTTTCAACAGAAGAAGACTACATGAATTTATTGACTGAAACCTTAGAAGATTCTTATGGCGAAAAAATAAAGCTAACGTATCACATAAAAGACAAGGTGAAACTGTCAAAAGATAAACGGAGAGAAATAGAGGCTGCGATTACTAGTTATTACAATAAGGAGATTGAGATAAAAAGTGGCTACACTCTAATTATAGACTTAATGATAAAAGGGGTCGACAACTCTCATACGGAAGAACTTACTTTTAATGTTATTAAAATTGATTCCAATTGGTATCTGGCAGATATGTTGAACTGGTAATTCCTTTTCAGAACATATAAATTTCAGTAATCAAATAATAAACTACAACAATGTATGAGAACGGAACCTTTCAATTCGTTTTCTTATACACTATAATAGTATCATGCTTATTATTTCTATGTAGTTTTTGTATTTAAGTGATTGTAAGGAGAATAGGGTTGAATAAAAGATATTCACCCTCTTGATTTGTACGTGACCAATGGTCACAGATAGGAGCTAAGAATGGAATTTTTTGAACAATTTGGTACCAATCTCTCGAAAAAAGGAAAAGATGTAGCCAAAATAGCTAAAGATATGTCTGAGGTTTTTAAACTCAACTCTAAAATCAGCAGCTGTGAAGAAACGATTAAAACAACCTATGAACAAATTGGTAAAAAGTATTATGACTCCCACAAGACAGAACCGGCAGAAGAGTACCAGGCGTTATTTACAAAGATAGCCGACACCTATGCTTCTATTGCACACTATAGAGATGAAATTCAAAGCATTAAAGGCGTAGATATCTGTGGTAGCTGTGGTGCAAAAATGCCTGTAAATTCATCATTCTGTCCTTCCTGCGGTATAAAGCGTGAGGAGAATGCGTCTTCTCCATCTGAAGCAACTACAGAAGATATTACAAAGGAAATGGATACACTAAAAGAAGAAATTTTTGAAGAATAAATTGTTTATTATAAGGAATTTAGAATAATAACAGGGACTGTTGCAATAAATATAAGAATTCATTCGTTTGAAAGCTTTCTTATACCAAATGCAATAGTCCCTGTTTTATATTAATGATTTATATTAATATTTTATTTACTTTCTGTTAGCCGGTTCTATATTAATGTTCTTACCCTTGATTTTTGCATCCTTCATGACTTGAATCACATCGGAAGCATATTCCCTTGGGACTTCTACAAACGTATATTTATCATACATATCAATGGAACCGATTAATTTTCCGGGCATTCCTGTTTCTCCTGCAATTGCACCAAGAATATCACCCGGTCTGGTATTTTGTTTCTTACCGATATTGATAAAAAGTCTTACCATGCCAGCTTCCGCACCAGTATCGCCATAATCTTGATGGCTGTTGCTGTTATCTTCAATCGCTTCGTTTTCATCACCCATGGTCATTTTTAAGAAAGCTGCTGCGATATCTAAAGCTGTACAGTCCGCCATATTAACCTTTGCTTCAACCACTTCAATCATTTTTGTTAAATCTTCATTTGTGATGATGTCTTGAACACGGTCTAGGATTTTTTCAGCCTTTACCGCTGTTACATCATTAATTGACGGAATAGGCTGTGCAATGATCTTTGTTTTACAATATCTTTGTATATCTTTTAGTTTATATACTTCTTTACCAACAACAAGCGTAAAGGCTCTTCCAGTTCTTCCGGCTCTTCCAGTTCTTCCGATACGGTGAACATAATATTCATCATCCTGAGGAACATCGTAGTTAAATACAGCTTCTACATCATCAACATCAATACCTCTGGCTGCAACATCTGTAGCTACGAGAATTTCCGTCTTTCCGTTACGGAAGCTGTTCATAACACGGTCACGCTGCTGCTGTTTCAAATCACCATGAAGACCTTCCGCAAAATATCCCCTGCCTTGTAAAACAGAGACCAGTTCATCCACTTGTTTTTTTGTATTACAAAATACCAGAGATAACTTAGGATCATGCATATCCAATAACCTGCATAAAACCTCATCTTTATTCTTAGGTTTTACTTCATAGTAATATTGCTCAATCTTAGGCACAGTAAGTTCCTTTTTCACTACCTTAACAATCTGTGCATCTTTCTGATAGGTTCTCGCAATATCCATGATAGGCTTAGGCATAGTTGCGGAAAATAAAACCGTCTGTCTTTCTTCCGGTATTTCCTTAAGGATTGTTTCGATATCTTCACGAAATCCCATGTTAAGCATTTCATCTGCTTCATCTAATACAACTAACTTTACATCCTCAAACTTAACGGTCTTTCTTCTCATATGATCCATAACACGGCCAGGTGTTCCAATTACAATCTGGGTGCCTGCCTTTAAGGAACGAATCTGTCTTGAAATCTCCTGTCCACCATAGATAGGAAGTATCTTTATTCCATGCATAAAAGCTGCTAATTTTCTTATTTCATCTGCAATCTGTATAGCCAGCTCTCTGGTAGGGCTTAATACGACTGCCTGTAAATGTTTATTTTTAGGATCTATAGATTGTAATAAGGGAATACCAAAAGCTGCTGTTTTACCTGTACCTGTCTGCGCTTGCCCCACAATATCCTTACCTTCTAATACAATGGGAATAGCATTTGCCTGTATGGGAGAGGCTTCTTCAAACCCCATCTCAACAATAGCTTTTAATATCGGCTCAGCGATTCCTAATTCTTCAAATTTAACTGCCATAGTTATTTAGTTTCCTTTCTTTCCTTGAAATCTTTTATTATTTTATCCTGCTGCGGTTCCATATAATCTAAAGTCAGCAATAAACCGGCAAACACCAATTCTACTGATCATAATAGTCACACACCACTGCTAAGCACCTGCAAAAGATATTCATCTCAATACAGAGAGAAAACCCATAAAAAAAGCTCTTGGTCTTTTGGGACAGAGAGCTTAAATTTCATATATTAGCTATATTCTTAAACTATTCCTTTGCTCTAGATGCTTAATCCAGATAAACGTACCATAGGTATTATAACATGACACCTTTCATTCGTCAAATTGTTTTCATAATTATTTTTATATATACAATCTGGTAAATTAAGATAATTTAAGCTCTTGTCAGAAATCTAGGTATAAAATACCATATGTTCATTAACCGTATCATTTTACAATTCATCCATTAAAAATATATCTTTTCTTACCTTATTTATTATAGAAAGTACTCTTTGTTCCACTAAGGACGCAGCTTGGTTAATCTCCTGTGAAGTATTAAGATTTGGAATAAACCCCGCCGCCATCGTAGCGTGACCACCACCATCACCTAAGTCTGTAAGTGCTTCTTTAATAATTTTTCCGGCATCTATTATACCTGCCTCACTACGGATGGAAAATTTAAGTCCACCTACACGATATGAATATACAAGTGTTACGTCTACCTCAGACAGGCTGAGTAAAAAATCTGAAATGCTTCCAATAATGGCTTCTGAACAGTCATCGCCAATACGGGCAATTCCCACTCTGCCATAAATTCTAAGGTTGCGCATGGCTTCCTGGTAAGCATTTAGGTCTGCCTTTCGTAAGCTACTGCTCTCCAACTTTTTTAGTATTTTTAAATCAGCATTTTTAAACAGGTATGCAAACATCTCTACATCATGTACACTTACTCTCTTCGTCAGGTTATCCGTATCCAGCTTTATTCCGTAAAGCAGAGCCGTAGCGACCTCCTTTGACGGTTTTAACTTATTCTCCATAAAATATTCCCCGATTATGGTGGAACAGGCTCCAATCTCACTTCGAATATCATAAAATAGATATCCCTTGGTATCCTGTTTGGGATGATGGTCAATACAGGCAATTTTTCTTCCCTCAAAGGACTTAACATTTACATTGCCCTGTTGAGAATCTACCAGAATGACTTCATCTTCTTTCGTAAATGTAACCTCCTCCATATTCAGCGGACTGATTTTAAGAAGTTCTACCATATTAAGTGTATTATACTTATCTATTTGACCACTGTAGCAAATGGTAGAGTTAATGTCTTGCGATTCTAATAGAAACTGAAGTCCGTATGCCGTTGCCAATGCATCCTGATCCGGATAGTTGTGTGTCTGAATATAGATATGCGCTCTTGTGATTACCTGAATAAGCTGTTTTAGCTTTGTCAATGAAAATCACCCCTTTACATCATAAAGCTTTTACACTTTATGGTTATTATAAACGATACCTGTTAAAAATGCACGGAAAACTTCCCTTTATTCTATAATTTGTAATACCAATTCTATTAACTCTCTTTCTTTGTTAGTGCTTTTCCTTAAATATTTTTTACCTTTGCACTTAACTGATCATTCTCCATATTAATAACAATAATGTCTCCCTCTCTTACCTGATCACTTAGTATTAGTCTGGCACTTAAGGTCTCAATGTGTTTTTGCAAATATCTTTTAAGAGGTCTTGCACCGTATACCGGATCATAAGCCTGCTCCATGACAAAACTCTTTGCTGCTTCCGTTAACTCTATGGTAATATTTCTGTCCACCAGACGGTGGTTTAGGTCTGCTATCAATAGCTCTATAATATTTCCGATATTATCCTTCGTTAACGGTTTAAATAATATAATTTCATCCAATCTATTTAAGAACTCCGGCCTGAAATAATTTCTAAGGTCAGTCATAACCAGACGTTCACAATTACTAGATACCTCTCCATTCTCCATAAGTCCATCTAATAGGTAGGAAGAGCCTATATTAGAGGTCATAATAAGGATGGTATTCTTAAAATCAACGGTTCTGCCTTGGGAATCGGTTATACGTCCATCATCTAAGACCTGTAATAATACGTTAAAGACATCGGGATGTGCTTTTTCAATTTCATCAAATAGTACAACCGAATATGGCTTTCTTCTGACTGCCTCCGTCAGTTGTCCCCCCTCTTCATATCCTACATATCCCGGAGGTGCCCCAATCAGACGAGAGACCGAATATTTCTCCATATATTCACTCATATCTATTCTAACCATATTCTGCTCATCATCAAATAAAGAGGCGGCTAACGCCTTCGCCAGTTCAGTTTTACCCACACCGGTAGGTCCTAAAAAAAGAAAGGAACCAATAGGTTTTGTTGGATCTTTAATTCCCGCCTTCGAGCGTATAATTGCATCTGTTACCTTATTCACACCCTCCTCCTGACCAATGACTCTTTTGTGAAGTTCCGTATCCAAATGAAGGGTTTTATTTCGTTCTCCTTCGGTCAGCTTTACTATAGGTATACCTGTCCAGCGGGAAACTATTTTCGCAATCTCCTCTTCACTGACACTTTCATGTACTAACGTATGTTCTTCCCTCTTAAGCCGCTCCTCTTCCTCTGCCAGTTGTTTGGTAAGGTAGGGAAGCTTTCCATATTTTAATTCTGCTGCTTTATTAAGGTCATAATTACGCTCTGCCAGTTCAATTTCTTTATTTAATCCTTCCAGTTCTTCACGAAGTTTCTGTACCTTCTCCACGCTGTTTTTTTCATTATCCCATTTCGCTTTTTGTGCTGCAAAAGCTTCCTTCGCCTCGGCAAGTTCTTTTTGTAAATCTTCCAGGCGTTCCCCACTCAGGCGGTCGGTTTCTTTTTTTAGCGCTGCTTCTTCAATCTCCATCTGCATGATACGTCTGCTAATGTCATCAAGCTCGGTGGGCATAGAATCGAGTTCTGTTTTAATCAGAGCACAAGCTTCATCTACCAAATCAATTGCTTTATCTGGTAAAAAACGGTCGGAAATATAACGATTTGACAGTATTGCAGCCGAAACTAATGCACTATCTGTAATCTTAACGCCATGAAACACTTCATACCTATCCTTAAGTCCTCTTAGAATCGAGATAGTATCCTCTACCGTCGGTTCATCCACCATTACCGGCTGAAATCTTCGCTCTAATGCTGCATCCTTCTCAATATACATTCGGTATTCATTCAAGGTTGTTGCACCAATACAGTGAAGCTCCCCACGCGCTAACATGGGCTTTAACATATTGCCGGCATCCATAGCACCATCCGTTTTTCCTGCACCTACTATGGTGTGAAGCTCATCAATAAATAATATAATATCACCTTCGCTTCGTTTTACCTCTTCCAGCACGGCCTTTAATCGTTCTTCAAATTCTCCGCGGTATTTAGCACCTGCAACCAGTGCACCCATATCCAGTGCAAAGACCTTCTTATTTTTTAAACCTTCCGGTACGTCTCCTCTAACAATCCTCTGAGCCAATCCTTCCACAACAGCAGTTTTACCGACTCCCGGTTCCCCAATGAGTACCGGATTATTCTTGGTTTTTCTGGATAAGATACGAATTACGTTACGTATTTCGGCATCACGTCCGATAACCGGATCTAGCTTCTGGTCTCTAGCCCTTTCCACCAAATCATATCCATACTTTTCCAATGTATCGTAGGTGGCTTCCGGATTATCCGATGTAACTTTCTGATTTCCTCTTACTGTTTGTAAGGCTATTAAGAAATCTTCTCTAGTAATTCTAAAGTTATGAAATAATTCCTTGATGGCTCTACTTGGTTGTTTTAACAGACTTAAAAACAAATGTTCCACAGATACATAGGAATCTCCCATGGTTTTTGCTTCATCTTCTGCATACACTAAGACTTTATTCAAATCATTGCTTACATAAAGCTGTCCGCCAGATACCTTGGGACGTTTCTTTAGCAGTCCTTCCACCTGTGCAGTAAACACTTCGGTGGTTATATCCATTTTCTTTAATAATTTGAGTATCAGGCTGTCTTCCACTGTTATCAAGCTATAAAGTAGATGTTCCTGATCTATCTCCTGATGCCCGTAATCCATAGCAACCTTCTCAAAGTTTTGCAGAACCTCCATAGATTTTTGCGTAAACTTACTAATATTCATATACACCCATCCTTTCCGTTCATAATTGTTTGTTCTATAACTAATATAACACTTATAGCAGAATTGTCAAGAAAAATTTGCATACATCGCTCTTGTTTTCTCTATTTACATTTAAGTGTATTTTTTACCTTTTTGTACATTACCACTATAAGGAATCTGCAATTTATTAGACTGATTTCAGCTTTTAATACATATAGATTAATAAACAATATAAAGGTGGGTTGTTTTAATGACAGAGGCAGAAAGATACAAAATAACCAGTAACAATTTTGCTGACATTATTATAAGCAATGACAGTGTTTTAAACCTACCCGAAGGTATACCAAACAGCACAAAAAACGTTATTAATCAGCAATTTGCCATTTATCATATACCACTAGAATATATGACTCTTGATAGTATCTACAAATTTGGTTATTACTCTGTCCCTACCTGCCTGGGGCTGCTGTCTGACCTGGTAAACCACCCTTACCAATATTCCAGACTTCCGGAAATCTTTTCAGAAAATCTAAAAGGAAATGGTGTTATTATAGGTTTTATTGATACCGGAATCGATTATCTTAACAAATCATTCTTAAACCAAGATAATACGAGCAGGATTTTATCTATATGGGATCAATCCATTGATAGTGATACTTATCCGCCAAATTTTTTTTATGGGACTGCTTACAACCAGGAACAAATTAATCAGGCATTGCAAAGCAGTAATCCCCTATCTATTGTGCCAAGTAAAGATGAGATTGGTCATGGAACCTTATTGGCTGGTATTGCTGCTGGGACACCCCAGTCTGAATACGCCTTTCGGGGAGTCGCACCGGAGGCAGATCTTGCCATCGTAAAATTAAAACCTGCCAAACCTTACTTAAAAGAATTCTATGCTATTCCGCCAGATGCCGTCTGCTTTCAGGAAAATGATATAATGATGGGCGTACAATATCTGGATGATTTAGCAAATACATTAAATAAACCGCTTGTCATATGTCTAGGCATAGGAACGAATCAGAGCGATCACACCGGCACGCGCCCCTTAACTAGACTTCTGGCAAGAATTAGTGACTATTATGGCCGCTCCGTTATTGTAGCTGCCGGAAATGAAGGCAATCGAGGGGCCCATTATTACGGAGATATTAAGCCCCCTGCCCATTATGACAATGTTAGTTTACATGTAAGCGAGGCAGAAACAGGCTTTACCTTACAGTTTTGGGGTACCTCACCCAACCGCTTCTGGATTGATTTATTTGCCCCTGATGGTTCATTTCTTGCCAGAGTCCCCCCATCACCGCTTAATTCTATCATTATTGATTATCAGAATACTATAATTATAGCCGACAGTCAGCTTAAAGAGCCCTTTACTACTGAACAGTTAATTGTCTTACGGTTTCAAAATCCTCTGCCAGGGCAATGGCAGCTTATTGTATATGGAGCAACCGGAGATTTACCTATGCAGTTTCATTTTTGGTTGCCCATTCACAATTTTGTTAATTCCGAAACAATTTTTTTAAAACCTAATAATTACACCACCATTACAGCACCAGGTAACTCGCCTTCTATGATTACTGTCACGGCTTATGATACCGTTACTACAACTCTGTATTATTATGCCAGCAGAGGTAATACCGTAACGAACTATCCCAAACCAGACATATCCGCACCGGGCGTAAATATTACCGGCCCCTTTTTAAATAATCAAATGATACGTACCTCCGGAACCAGCTTAGCTTCCGCCTACACCGCCGGTATTTCTGCCATGTTAATGGAGTGGGGTGTAGTAAAGGGAAACTTATCAGATATGAACAACCTTCTCATTCGAAAAATTCTTACACAAAGTGCTAAAAGAAAACCGGATTTAAATTATCCAAACCCTGATTGGGGTTACGGCACAATTGATATTAATAGAATCAATCGTGCTCTTAGTGATATTCTTATAGTACCCGGTTTAAGGTAGCGTCTAGGCATAAAATTGAAATGATATTGGGTATCAAAAAGACCTGCTAACAAAATAATTTTGTTAACAGGTCTATTAAACTTCCAGTTTATCGAATGATACCTGCCTGTGCAGAGTAGTCAGAACAGGTTGGTTCCTTATTCCTTACTAGTTAATTGCTCAGGATATCAATTTATTGGTGCACTTACAGTAACATACTCAGCTAATAACTTTAAGGTATTCTCCAAAGCTTTGCGGTGGGTACGTTCCATTCCATGAGAAGCATGAATCCCTTGCCCGATTAAAGCACCACGGATATTGTTACCGCCTCTTAATGCAGCAGATACGTCAGAACCATAATGTGGGAAGATATCCACTACGTAATCAATCTGTTTCTCTTTTGCTAATTGAATTAAATTGGTGGTCAGTTCATAGTCATAAGGGCCACTTGAATCCTTTGCACAGATAGACACTGCATACTCTGTCCCATTTAAGTCATCGCCTATGGCTCCCATATCAATTGCTATAAATTCTGTAATATCCTCCGGTAACCAGCTAGCTCCAAATCCAACCTCTTCATAATTACTGATAAGAATCTTTATATTCTTAGTAGGGATTACTTTGTTTTCAGACATCTCTTTTAACATTCCTAACAAAACTGCTACAGAAGCCTTATCATCCAAATGTCTTGACTTGATAAAACCCTTTTCAGTATATGCAAATTGGGGATCAAAGCTTACATAATCTCCACTGTTTATCCCAAGTGCAAGTACATCCTCTTTATTTTTTACAATCTCATCAATGCGGATTTCCATATTCCGTTCGGTTCTTTCCAAATTTCTTGCATCATCATAACTATGTACTGACGGACTTTTGGAAAGAATTGTACCCGTATATACTCTTCCTTCTCTGGTATGTATCTTGCAATAGCTGCCTTCAATGCTTTGCATGGTATAACCACCAACAAGACTAATTTTTAACATTCCCTGAGCAGAAATAGAGCGAACCATCGCACCTAAGGTATCAACATGGGCCGATAAGCCAAGTGTTTCTTCATTTTTCCCTTTAACAGCTACTACTAGTCCTCCTCTCTGATTATAACTGCAAGTATAACCAAAGCTCTCAGACTGCTTTTTAACATATTCCATAACTTCTTTTGTAAATCCGGAGGGACTTGGAATAGTAACAAGCTCCTCTATTGTACGAATAATATAATCCATTGTATTCATAACAAATCCCAAGGCATTTGATAAGTTCTGCTCTTTATCAAAATGCGCATCCTTTCTTACAGTCTATAACTTTACCCATTGCGAAACAGTCATTTCATACTTATTACTTCTCATAGGCAGAAGCAATTAGTCCAACTCAGCCAGTATCGCACGACAAGGCGATCCATCACTACCGGCAAGCTTTAGAGGGAGTGCTGATAATAAGTATCTGCCTTCTGGTACTTCTGCCAGACAAATGCCTTCAAGCAGTACCACCTCTTGTTCTAATAACTCCAGATGCACCTCCATAGGTGCATCCACAGGCCCTACACTTAGCCCTTCTACGCCAATTAGATCCAGACTGAATTTATTAAAAAGCCGTGCCATTTCCAGAGTCACCGTTATATTTCCCTTTAGTAACAGCTTTTTTTCACAAATTTTTAGTATCCCCTCCACCAGTGTTAGATCCGGCTGACTTTCAAAATGTACTACCGTACAATAGCCAAAACACTTTTCCAGCGCAAGCTCTTCCATCGACTTGCCTTTCTCTATGAAATGATACGGCGCATCCAGATGTGTACCATTGTGGGCACACATACGAAACACTGTCAGATTATAGAGTGAACCCTCAGATATACTGCATTGCTTCTCAAAGCTTGGTTTTTCATCTCCCGGATACACCTTACTAGAAAATACTTCTTGTGTAATATCATAAAGCTTCATCCAGATTCCCCCTAATCCTATTCAACCCCTTTTAAGTAACTTCCTGCTTTAATCTAAGTCAATATCTAACTCTACCGGACAATGGTCGCTTCCCAGAGTATCTTTATGAATAAGGCTATCTTGTATTTTATCCTTTAAGCATTCAGAGACAACAAAATAATCAATACGCCAGCCCGCATTCTTTTCTCTTGCCTTAAACATATAAGACCACCAGGTATAAGCCTCTGTAACCTCCGGATAGAGGTAGCGGAAGGTATCGACAAAACCATTGCCTAAGAGTTCTGTCATCTTGGCTCTTTCTTCTTTGGTAAATCCAGCATTTTTGGTGTTAGTTTTCGGATTTTTTAAATCAATCTCCGTATGAGCAACATTTAAGTCCCCACACAAAATAACTGGCTTAAGCTTATCCAGCTTTAAAAGGTATTCACGGAAATCATCTTCCCATTCCATCCGGTAATCCAATCTGGCAAGCTCTCTTTTCGAATTGGGAGTATACACCGTTACTAGATAGAAATCCTCAAATTCCAGAGTAATGGTTCTTCCTTCATCGTTATGTTTATCAAGTCCTAAATCGTATGCCACCGAAAGAGGCTCTTTTTTTGAAAAAACTGCCGTACCGGAATAGCCTTTTTTAACAGCACTATTCCAGTACTGGGTATAGCCATCAAAAGCGATTTCGGCTTGCTCCTGCTGCATCTTTGTTTCCTGGATACAAAATATATCAGCATCTGCCTGTTTAAAAAAATCCTCAAAACCCTTTGTAATACAGGCCCGAAGGCCATTTACATTCCATGAAATAAGCTTCATCACCAAACCTCCTTTTGTATATCATCCTTAATTCTGGCTTTTAAAATTTTGTAATAAAATTTCCTTTAATTCGGTCAGATTTCCTGCAATATAGTCTGCTCCTGCTTTTTTAAGTTCCTCTTTACTTCCATACCCATATAAAACACCTACCACCGGGATATTGTTTTCCTGAGCGCCTAAAACATCATGGAGACGATCTCCTACCATAACAACTACATCGGAGTCACATATCTTATTTTTGTCTAAGGCATATCGGATGACATCACCTTTTTTGCTCCTGCTCCCATCAAGGGTCGCACCGCAGATGTCTATAAAATACTTCTCTAATTGAAAATGCTTAAGAATTGCTGCTGCATAAATCTCAGGTTTTGAAGTCGCAACTATTAACTTCATTCCTTGATTTAAAAGCTCCTTACATACATCCTCAATACCCTCATAAACAACATTCTCATATAATCCGGTAGGTACAAAATATTCCCTATACCCTTCAACTGCTTTTAATGCCTCCTCTTCGGACATGTTCCAGTGATTCATAAAACCTTCTTTAAGAGGAGGTCCGATGTGTTTACATAGAGAATCTAAATCCGTGACCTCAATTCCCATCTTATGAAGAGCATATTGAATGGATTTTGTAATTCCTTCTTTTGGGTCGGTAATCGTACCATCTAAGTCAAATAAAATATACTCCATGCATCCAATCCTTTCGTAACTCTGTCAAAAAAGTCCTTCTATACTTAGTCATATAAACTGCTGTAATCATCCAGGCGTTTCTTTAGTAATGTAAAAATATCCTCTAAAGACATATCTTTTGCATTATCCACCCGAAGAGAAAAAGGGGGATAATTCATACTCAGATTCGCTTTGGCGATTCGTTGTTTATTTGGTGAAAGTTTTTCTACAAAGCCATGCTCGTCTTTTGGCAATACCCCTATTACCTTACCTTCCGGCAACTTGACAATGCAAAAACTCTCAATATCCAAAAAAGGAATGTACCCTACTGAACCTCCGTCCGAACTGTCAATAATTCCGTCAAAGGTTATTGTTATCAGTGGTTTTTTCTGCAAGGCTTTTCCCATTAGCATGATTAAGCGTAATGTAAAGGAGACAAAAGCAATAAAACCAGTCAACCATAGTAAGGTTTTCCTCTCCCTCATCCCCAAAATCCATAAAACCAATGATACAATTACAAGTATAAAACTTAAAGCCATCCACCGTAGTGTTTTTGATTGTTTTTCTTCAATTACAATCTTTTCCACTTAAAAACCTCCCTTAACTTACGTTAAGCCCTACTATCCGCAATCTACCTATCATTTTATATGTTAGATAGAAAAAAAGCAAGTAAACCAAGTATAATTTTTACATTCATTGAGGCTTTTTTTCATAATTCTATGCTGTCTGTCAAGAATAAATTTCTAGTATGTTCTGCTTATAGTGTGTCTGAAAACTTCTTGTTTTTGATAGGCGTTCCTCCTTGTTTGTACACATCAAAATTCGTACGATATATACCTCAGGGAAGAGTATTTGAAAATATCCAGATGCACTCTATAATAATCACCATAAAAAACATTTTGACCTTATTAAAATGCTTTAGTATACTGGATTTAAACAATGTGTAATAGTAGTAGAGGTTGAAAAAATAAGTAGCGAAAGGATGCTGCAAATTGTTTAGCAGCAGTATTGCAGCCGTGGCTGCGATACAATGAGGTACAACTATGAAAACTTTATATATATCCGACTTAGACGGAACATTGCTTAATGAAGCAGCACAGCTATCTCCCTATACCATAGAAACTCTTAATGAGCAAATCCAACGGGGAATGGATTTTTCCATTGCCACCGCCAGAAGTTTAGCTTCCGTTAAGACCATACTAGCCCCTTTAAACTTAAACCTACCTATTGTGCTTATGAACGGGGCTGCTATCTATGACATGGATGCAGGCAGCTATAAAAAGGTAGAATATCTCTCCCCCTCAGGTTTAAACCATATATTAAACGTAATACACGAACTTGACCTGTCAGGCTTTTTATATGAAATAAATAACAGCGAACTTACTACCTATTATCAGAATCTAGAGACCAAAGCCCTGAAAGATTTTTATAATGAAAGAGTACATAAATATAATAAATATTTTGTACAGATACCCAACTTTGCCCAGTTAGACAGAGAGCATCTGATGTATTTTACTTTATTGGATACCAAAGAGAAATTAGAACCGGCATATAAAAAACTTAAGGAACATGGGGACTTAGCAGTTGCCTTTTATAGGGATATCTATCCGGAGGAAGAACTCTGGTATTTGGAGATTTTTAGTACAAAAGCCACCAAATATAATGCTGTTGCGTATTTAAGAAACCAACTCCAATATGATGTCATTATTGGCTTTGGTGACAATCTAAACGACCTTCCCTTCTTTAAAGCCTGTGACAAGGCCCTCGCTGTTGAAAACGCAAGAGTTGAAGTAAAAACTGCTGCCCATGAAATAATCGGTCATCACAAAGAAGACGGTGTTGCCAAATGGATTAGAAGAAATGTAAGCTTGTAGACTGTAAAGGTGAGATTCCCAGCAAGAAAAAATACCGGTATTGTGGGAAAAATAAAACACTGAAATTGCGTAGAACTTAGCAAAATTTATCTTGCTATCTACCCTGAAAGCAGTTAAACTGTAGTTCGGATTTTACATAATTACCATAATAACTGCTTAACAGGAGAACCCATGGAAAAACTAGCAAAACAATTAACAGTAAAATATGCTTTTTTGCAAAGTGCTTATTGGATTAGCGAATGCTCCATATACAGCTTTGCCGCTGTCTATCTGCAATACAAAAAATTTGACAATACACAGATTGGTTTTATATTATCCTTTGCTGCCATACTATCCATACTACTACAGCCGGTTATAGCCGCAATAGCGGATAAAACAAAGAAGGTTTCCTTACGTTTTATGGTATTGTTACTTATGGTATTTGTTATCGGTATGACCTTACTATTATATGTAATGCAAGACTCCTTTTGGGTTACAGCCATAGTTTTCATTTTGATAAATGCCATTCAGTTTACCTTAAATCCACTGTTTAATTCTCTGGCACTGGAATATCTTAACTTAGGAATCCCAATGAACTACGGGCTTGCTAGAGGAACCGGTTCCATTTCCTATGCTATTATGTCCTATCTGTTAGGAAATCTGGTAGATTCCTATAGTGCAGGAATCCTTTTGCCGGTCTTTTTGGTAAGCTATTTCTTCGCAGTGCTTGCAGTGGTTTTGTTTAAAATAAATATTCATAAAACGGTTACAAAGGATGCAGCTTTAGAACAGCTAAAAGACAGAGAGAATGATACCAATACTCTATTTAATCCACAGTATGAAATGGATACTGTACAACCTGAAAAGGCACCTTCCGGAATATTCAGCTTTTTCACTACTTATAAGAAATTTACAATATTATTAATTGGAATTGCAATGGTTTTCTATTCTCATAGTTTAATTAATACCTATTTAATCAATATTATTAAGCAGGTGGGGGGAAGCGGTTCCGACTTGGGTGTATCCTTATCCATTGCTGCCGGCCTGGAGCTTCCTACAATGGCCGTATTTATATATCTGGTACGTAAAATCCCCTGCCATAAGTTATTAGTTATCTCTGCCTTTTTCTTTTTTATAAAGGCAGCGGTTACTTTGCTTGCCCCTAACGTATTTATGATTTATGTTTCACAAATCTTTCAAATGCTTTCTTTTGCCCTGTATACTCCGGCGTCCATATACTATGTTAACGAAATTGTAGGGGAACATGACCGGGTAAAAGGGCAGGCTATGCTTGGAGTAGCAGCCCTTGGCATTGCCGGAACAGCCGCTAATATAAGCGGTGGAAAGATACTTGATTCTCTTGGAGTTTCCCATATGCTGTTGGTGGGAACACTGGTAACTTTTTTAGGTTTCTTGTTAGTATGCTTCTCAGTTGAAAAGACTAAAAAGAATGTTTTTTAAATATAAGAACCCTTTACTACCTATGGTTATTATATTTTATGCTATTGAAAAAGGGCTATGGTTTCTGCTTTTTTGTCAGCAAAAACCATAGCCCTTTTATTTATTTTACGGCTCTTCTAACACTAACCGGTACTGATACTAATCTTTGTAATGGATTCCACACTAATAAGGCAATAGAATAATCCACCATACTATGAATTATGGTACCTAAGCCAACCAAACCTATTACCGTGATAAGATATCCCTTGGAGCTGTCCATGGAACCTCCCCAATAGAAGAAGGTTACAACAAGAACTTCAAAGACTGCGTGAATCAGTGACATAAGTAGTCCAAACAAAACCGTTCCTTTTACACTGCTAAGAAGATTACCTTTATTCTTAAGCATATAAGCGCCTGCTGCTGCAAACACCAAGTGGCTTAAGGCTCGTAAAACAATGACAATTGGAAACCCTGCAAATAGAAATCCAAAACCGGTAATTAATGCTACCGATACGGCTGTGTATGGTGATATAAACATAGCTATAAAGATTGGAACATGGCTAGCTAATGTAAAGGATGCCGGTTCCAGAATAATCTTAATTGGTGAAAACATAGGAATAGATATTCCTATAGCACATAATAATGCTGAAATAGTCATTAATTGAACACGATTCTTCTGCTTCATAAAAAGCTCCTATCTGTGCGTCCTGGCACATGTTAAATTCAAAGTTAGCTTACTTCTTTTAATCCATAATTATCCGACGTGACAGGAAGTCTAATAGGAATCTTGTAACTGTCTTGTCACCTGTAATGTCATAGATATTTTATGTCATGTCAAGTGAAAAGTCAAGTGAAATAACATGTAATTTAACTGAAGCGATACTCCCCACTAAAATTATGGTAATATTATGATAATTTTAGTTGAAAATGGAAAGCTAGAGAGTTATAATAAAGAAGTAAACTAAAATAAGCGGATATAGTTTAATGGTAAAATTCGAGCTTCCCAAGCTTGCGTTGCGAGTTCGATTCTCGTTATCCGCTTTCATAAAAAATAGCAGCAGCACTGATTTTAGTGCTGTTGCTTTTTATTTTATAAATATATAAGTGGATAGGTCTACTATTATATGTTATACTATTCTTCATAAATTAATGTATGAAAATAACTTTAACACAGGGGTATATTTTAACTTAATTAGAACTAAGGTGGTGAATCAATTTGGTGAAAACAAGGGCAGCTGCCTCCTGGAATAGAGAATATACAAATAAATAATTTTAGGAGGCAGCTGGCTATGCAATTTAAAGAAATACAAATGGATCAATGGGTAAGAAAAGAGCATTATGAGCACTATAAAAACAACGTTCGCTGTTCATATAGTGTAACGGTTCCAATTGATGTAACTGATTTATTGATTAAATTAAAAGCAAAGGGTCTAAAAGCCTATCCGGCACAAATATATCTCTTATCATCAGTGGTGAATCAATGCAAGGAGTTTCGAATGTCTACCAATGAAGAACAGCATCTAGGTTACTGGGACGTAATGGACCCAATGTATACCGTTTTAAACACCAGCACGGAAACATTTTCATCGGTATGGACTAAATACGATAGATGTTTTCTTACATTTTATAAAAGGTACTTAGAAGATACAGCACAGTATGCTAATGGGGTTCTTTTTCCCCAAAAAAATATTCCTTCTAACATCTTCAATATTTCCAGTGTTCCATGGCTTAATTTTACCGCTTTTAATCTTAATGTCTTCTCGAATGAAAATTATTATTTGCCAATTTTTACAATTGGTAAATATATAAAAGAAGATGATAAAATACAGATGCCCCTTGCGATACAATGCCATCACGCTGTTTGCGATGGCTTGCATCTTGGAAGGTTTGTGGATGCACTGCGTTATATGGCAACACATACAGAAGAATGGCTCCTTTTATAAATTAAAGGATTTTCTAAACTCACTTGGAGTTATACCATGTACATCTTTAAAGGCGGCTGCAAACTTGGCAGCATTTTTGTAGCCGCACATTTCTGCAATATCTCTAATACTAAGGTGATCATCTCCTAATAATTGCATGGCTCTTTTCATACTCTCTGTCCGGATATACTCATATATAGGCTTGTCATAAATATTTCGAAAGGAAAGCCTAAGTTTACTCTCACTCATGTCAGCAAGCCTGCATAACTCCTGTATACTTGGAGGATGTAGAATATCCTCATCCAGTCTTACTTTCACACGGTATATTTTCTGTTCGTTCTCCCAGGTAACATAATGTCTTCTTGCACTCCTTCGCTTAGGTATCTCAGGATAATTTCTGGTAATACAGGATAATAAGTGCAGAACCATACCTTCAAAGCCCAGTAAAGGCATATCTGCATTGCGTACACTCCATCGAATCTGCTCCATAATAAGCATCGTATCCGGTGTATTATAATTCTTACTCTTCCACTCCCTGGCGGCTTCTATGTTGATCTTAGGTGCATCTTTTCTGTCTTTTAGAAAGTCATTTATAAAATCATCATAAACCAACACACTAGTAAAACAGTAATGTGTATCCTTTTTAAAAGTAAACTTAAATTTCTTTTGAGGATTTATAATAATATGGTTAAATGGTTTCAAATGCGTTGCTTTTTTCCCTTGTTCAGTATAAACAATATCTCCGTTGTCAACACAAAGAATCCACATACATGGCTTTATGGTATTTACCGTATGCACAATATCCTGATTTGGCGTAAACCAAGAGCTGGCTACGAACAATCCATTTGCCGGATGCATTTCTGCAATCCAGCCATTTGTCCAATTAGGCGGAAAATCATATATATGCCCTTTACCATACTCCCTGGTTTTCAAATTATAATTCTTAGCTAGCCCCCTCCAGGAAGCCTTACTATACTCATCCATCCGTTTAACCTCAAATATTTTTATAAAATATCTTCATTATAGCATAGTCCTATAGCTCCCACAAGAAATATAGATATAGTTATCACTCCATTCTATTTCATTTATAATCCATTCTGTATTTACTTAAATCTTTTTATTGCCTATAACCACAATAGATACTGAAAATTCTCAAAGTATCTTAACCACAACTTCTAATATCCAACGAAAGGGTTATTGACGTTTACTAAAATCAATGCTATTATTTCAGATGAGTTAGCACTCTCTAACTTTTAAATAAGATAAAAAAGTGCGTGTATGTAACTAGAGAAACTACCTAGAGGAGAATCATTATGAAAAAAATATTGTCTATTGGAGCTACAGCCGTTCTCATCCTGACTGTTCTTACAGGATGCAGTAATACAAAAAATACGAATACACCTGCCTCTACACAACCAACAGAGCAGGCGACAGCAACAACAGCTCCTACCTTCGAACCGACAGAAGAGGAAACCGGTACCAGAACTGTAAGCACAATAAAAGGTGATATCGAAGTTCCTGTTAATCCTCAACGAGTTGTAGCTAATTGGTATGTAGGTGATGTAATTACCCTTAACTTAAATCTGGTGGGATACAATGCATGGGCTCAAGAAACTATGCCTTTCTATGATGTACTTATGGCATCAACCAAAATAGAAACCTGGGAACCGGAGAATGTTATGACCTTAGAACCGGATTTGATTATTACTTACAAAGAAGATGATTTCGATAAATTCAACAAGATAGCACCCGTGCTTGTTATACCGGAATCCATTGAGTCTACCCAAAGACTATCAATGATTGGTGAAGCAACTGGACGCACCGAAGAAGCAGAGGCTGCCATTCAAAACTTTGAGACTAAACTGGCAGAGGCAAAAGAACGTTTTAATGGTGAACAATTTGCTGGAAAATCCTTTAGTATCTTGGAAGACTGGGGTGCTTCTGGTGACTGGAGCGGCGTATATTATGAAACAGGCTCTAGAGGCGGCACTCTGGTATATGATTATCTAGGTCTTAGTATACCGGAAAAACTTACAGAACTTATTAAACAATCAGGAGAAGGCAGAGGCTCATTAAGTTATGAAATAGCGCATGAGTATTTCGGAGATTATATTTTATGGTTCCGTCAAGAAGGAAAAGAATCCGAATATGCACAAACTGAAATCTGGAAAAGTATACCTGCCGTTCAAAACAAAAAAGTAGCCGAAATTCCAGGTGAAATGCTTGGACTTTTCTATTACTCCGATGTGACAAGTCTTACCGGGCAGTTAGATTACACCGTTAATGCCATTAATTCTTTGGCAAATTAATCAGACTTGCTTTAGAAGGAAAAATAAAGAGGTTGTCTCAAAATACCTTGAGACAACCTCCTTTTATCTTGTTTAATACTTTTAGGCAAATGCAAAACTATCATCATTTATTGGATAAATCTTAAGAAACGCAGGCTCCCCAACCCAGTGCAGCAATAATCCCTTATTAACTATTTATGTCAATTATACCATATAATTTACATCGAATCCAATAAAAAATAAATAAATTATCTTTCTTCTTTACGAAACTTTCTTAACCTACGATTCATGTCTTCAGCTAATTTAAAATCCCTATGAAACATAAAGAGGATAATAAACCCATAGTTAAAAAGAATTATTAACATAAGAATAAAGATATCAAAACTAAAGCTTAGGTCTATCCAATCAAAGAAATGACCACCCACCAGAATAACTACATTGATGTAAAGATAATGAAAAATATAACGAATCATTATTCTTTGTTTACTCAATTCTATTTTAGAATAAAAAAACAGATTGCCAAGGGCACAAACTGCTGCCAAAGCTATAATTTGCCACAGGAGCGCAAAGGATAAGGTCGCATCCCTTGAAAACAAACCTGTATAAATTGCAGAGCCTACTGTATTAGCGGCTATTACGTAGACAAATACCTGTATCATGCTTCTTAAATGTAGCATACCCTACCTCCAATTAAAACCATACCATAGCCTATATTCCTAACTTCTTTTTCAAAGCAGGAACATACTGTTTGGATATCACAATCTTTTCATCATTAAACAATAACGCCTCAAACCGTCCAGAAAAAGCAGGACTGAGGCTTTTTATTTTACTGATGTTTAAAATGACCGATTTTGATGCCCGGAAAAAGTCCGTATTCACGTATTCAACTTCAATTTCATACAATTTAAGCTTTGACTCATATATACTCTGCTTGCAATATATAAATACCTTATTATCAACCCCTTCAAAGTAATATACATTTTGAGGGTCAATCATGGTAACGGTGCCATCCTTCCAGCCGGTCAGTTTTTGATTGCCTGCTTTTAATTCTGATATAAGTCTTAATACTGTTTTATCAAGACTTTTACACCGTATAATAATCTCTTCTTCTTCACCTTGGCCAACATCTTCTATGGTTATCTTCATATACATTCTGCCCTTTCCTTTCTAAGGGCTTTGCCTGGTGATGCCCTCAGTATTCATTATCTTAGAACTGTATTACGCCTTCTTTGTATGATTCCAGATATCGCTATGAAGATTATACCACTAATTAATAAAAATGCCACCTTACTTCCCATCGTAAGGTTTTCTTCTCCCCAAGTAATGGATATGCCCATATATTCACTGTATCCACTAAGTACCTCCTTTGGAAGCCCCTTAAATGCAATCTCTGCTGCTTCTCTTGTAAACGCATCCCTCATAAGCGAGCAACCATGTAGTAGAGGCAGTGCTTTTAATATGTTCTGAATACCTTCCGACAATGACCCCATTGGCAGATAAATAGCTGATAAAAAACCCACAAGTGTACCCACTATCGTACTTAGACCAGAATATGCACTTGTATTATTCACAAAACAAGCAATAAAAAATACCAAAGTGGCAGACATAAATACATTCAATACAATCCATAAAAGTACCTCAAAAAAAGCACTTACAGATAATAAAGTTCCACCGGATATTAAGATAAAGACTTCACCCAGAAAAACTGTGATAACGCACATAATAATACCCATTATGATGGCTGCTGTAATATAACCAAGCACAAAAATTCCACGATTTACAGGTGATACATAAAAACAGGAAAGTTTTTTATTCTCTTCATCCTGTACCATAATTCCAACCATAGCTAGCGTTATTGTAACCGAATTAACTACTACGATGCCTGCTAGTGTCCACATTAGAACTAACTGTTCGGCATTGGCACGGTCACGAATAACATCCCTTTCCCCACCGTAAGCGGCAAGCAAATCAACTACATTATCAGCGTTCATTTTTCCAAGAAAAACAGCCATAAGTCCAATAATAATTAACATAGATAATAAAGAGAAAAATACATGTGAGCGGTTTCTAATATATACCAATAAATTCCTTTTAACAAATCTTTGAAATGTCATCCTAGTCTCCATTCTTCTATACATACTAATTTTTAGATGTATCTTTGTGTGATAAATCTACTTTTAAGCCTATAATTTTCGCCCGGTGATATTTAAAAAGACATCATCCATAGTTCCCTGGAGAATTTCACAGCCGTTTATTACTCCCTCTAATTCCTTTAAAATCCCAATCCCAGCTAACGTATCCTTTAAATCAACCTGTATATGATTATTCTTTATAGTAAAATTATACCCGTTATTTGATAGATATCCGGTTACCGTATCCGCCGACTTAGGATAAAGTTTTACTATATCATGGGCATGGACTGCTTTTAATTCATGAGGGGCCCCAGCGGCAACAATCTTCCCTATGTCCATAATTGATATATGGGATGCCTTTCCCGCTTCCTCCATATAATGGGTTGTTAAAAATACTGTCATGTCATTTTCCCTTTGTAATGCTTCAATACACTCCCACACATTCTGCCGGGTCTGAGGATCCAGTCCTGTGGTGGGTTCATCTAAGAATAAAATCTCCGGCGTATGAATTAATGCTCTTGCTATTTCACATCTTCTCTTCTGTCCACCGGAAAGCTTTCTAAACTGACGGTTTAATAGTTCTCCGATGCCAAGAATTTCACATACCTGCTCCATGTTTTTCTGGACAATCTTACTATCCTTAAAATATAAAGAACCTCTGACTAAAAGATTCTCTTTTATAGTAAGCCTCCCATCCAACATATTATCCTGAAATACCACTCCGATTTTTCGTCGTATAGCTTCATTTTCTTTACCCAGGGTGTATCCGCAGATAGTAACTTCACCCTCTGTTTTATCTAATAGGGTGCATAAAATATTAATGGTAGTTGATTTTCCTGCACCATTAATTCCCAGAAAACCGTATAACTCACCTTTCTTTACCTGAAAGCTGATATCATCCACTGCCCTGATATCTTTAAAATGTTTCTTAAGATGTTTCACTTTAATAATTTCTTCCATGACCGCTCCTTTATAATATCATAGTTGTAATATCTTATGAGGTAGTGTACGATATCCTTAAATTTATTACAATCCTCCCTGCTTTAACCTGCCCATAATTACAGGTAACCTGCCTGAAAGTAAGGGCAAGCTGCCACTTTACCAAAATCGAATGAAAAGTTAACAAGAATGAATCTGGTAGTAAGGAGGGCGGTAACATTGTTAGAAGAGTTAGATAAATTAAAGAATGAGGACTGGGAATGAGACGTAAATGCTAGGCAAGTCATTCCTGATGAATTCCTAACATAGCACTGGTCTCGAGCTTGTAATACATCCCTTTCCCTTTAGACTTTTATGAAGTTCATAACATCCATCTTCTCAAGCATATCAAATGTTATGTTGCCTTTTTGAATATAGTATGGAGTATGACATTTTTCCCAATGTACACCTTTTGTTTTGCAACTGCCTTCATATCTGAAACCATACTCGATTATTTCATTGATAATCATTTTTGTAGTAAATTTCTTTTTATTACCATGTTTATCTCTCCAGTTTGATAAATGAAAGGGTAAAACAGAAAGACAGCCTCCGGTTTTTATGATTCTTTGCGCTTCTTCAAATAACATATATTTCATAACACCATTGCCGCCATGCAAAATATCATATAGAAGCATCAAATCAATAGAATTGGCTTGAAACTCCTGTAAGTTCTCTGCAGTTTTATTAATAATCTTAATGTTATTAATACTATTTAGCTGTATTTTTTTTGTTATCTCATTCTGACATACAAGATTTGCTTCTATGCCATAAACCATTCCTTCCGGAAACGCGTATGCTGAGGCTAACAAATATTGACCAAAGCCATATCCAAAATCAAGAATTATAGGTGACTTATTATCACCTAGCGGCATTTTATTAAAAAAGCTTGTCCCTTCTTTTTTCTCCCAAAGAGCAATATCATCATATAAGCTTTTATGTGTATTTGTATAGTTAATTGCTTCCATAATAGCACCCCTTTTTTATACCTTTTCAATTTACTCCTACACTTTTCCTAAAATACCTGTAATACAATCTACAATGATTATTTTAGTTTATTATAATATACGGACTATGCGGACAAACAGTTCATAAATTCTATGATTATGTATTCCTATATCCATGTAATAGGACGACATAACTTTCTGGGTAATTTAGTATCTGAATTTCCGCGTGCAGAATTTACTTGTCCCTGTGTTAAAAATACAGCTTCTCTTAAATCTGCTGAATTAAAATTAGTATCCCTTGTATCTGCGCCTAAAAAGTTTGCTCCATGAAAACTACATCCTTCAAAATTAGTTGATATCAATAAAGACATACTTAAATCCACACCATCAAACTTCTTACCTTTATAACTTTTTCCAATGAAATTCCTTTTGTATTCTTCCTTTTTATGATTGTAAATTGACTTAACAAGATTCTTTACTTTTCTTAGACATTCATTAACTTGCTTCCTATATCCGTCAATGTCATATAACAGTATATCGTGAGGAGAGGCTTTACATATGTCCCTACCTTCTTTAATTAAAGCATTTAGACGACTCCAAAGTTCTCTAGCTGGTATAATTGTTTTTGCCTCTGCTAAAAAATAAAGTATTTGGTGAATCTGAAAAGTAACCAGAAATACATTAAACATTTCTTGAGACTTCGTTGGCTCTGTACGCCAGTTTGAATTATAAATTGCCTCCGTAACTTTTTGACCGGCACCAAAGCAATCGTAGCCAATACAACCTTTCATATTACGTTTCATAAGTTCTGTATGCACCTTACAACGAAAATCACTTTGTAGGTTGATACAAGGTTTGCCCGCTGCCTTATCTTCCGGAAATCCATCCATTTCAGAAAAGAATAATGCAGTGCAACACAAACCACTGCATTTAGAACAATCTATTTTCAATTCTTCTATTAAATCAGTCTCCACTGCACTTTCATCATGTATTATCATATTCATGTATCTACTCAAACTCCTATAAATTTCATTTCAATTATAATACCATATTTTTCTAATAAACAAAATAGTAATACGTTAATCTTAATTTTTGTATATCTATGTTTGCATAAAATCATCCGCAAATACTCCCTGATTTTAGCTTGATTGGAGGTTAAAATTATCAAGAAGTTTACAATCCTGTTTTAATGCTTTATAATTTATACAAAATAAGAATCAAATTTTAATCTGAGGATTCTAATAAAATACAGGATTGGACATATCATGATTAATATCTTACTTGTTGAAGATGAAAAAAATATAGCGTTTTTACTTTATGCCAACCTAACCCAAGCGGGTTATGACTGCGTATGTGTATATAATGGGACCGCTGCGGTAGAAAAGATTGATACGCACAAATACGACTTGATACTTCTGGATATCATGTTGCCGGAAATAGACGGGTATGATCTTGCTGAATATATTAGACCGAAAAAAATACCGATTATTTTTCTTACTGCCAAGTCTTCTGTTTTAGAAAGAGTAAAAGGCCTTAAGCTTGGTGCGGACGACTATATCGTAAAGCCCTTTGAAATGATTGAATTGCTAGCCAGAGTAGAAGCCGTATTGAGGCGATACAATTTGTGTGATACCAAAATAAGCTTCATGGAGATTGAAATAGATACCATCTCTAGAAAGGTTACAAAAGGTGGCAGGGACGTGGCTCTGACCGTAAAAGAATATGATATGCTGCTATTTTTTATACGAAACAAAAGCATTGCACTGTTTCGTGATAAAATTTATGAAAGTGTTTGGGGTGGAGATTATACAGGTGACAGCCGTACCGTTGATTTGCATGTACAGCGACTGCGTAAGAAACTAAACTGGGAGGATACGATTATATCTGTGTACAAAATTGGATACCGCTTGGACGTTCCAAAAAATAAAACAATTTGTAGAAATTGATACAACTTAGATACATATTGCATATAACATTAGTTTGTGCATAAGGCATTTAAAAGATGGCTTACAACTCATTTTCATTCAGATTATGACAATTTATCAGAAAAGGAGGCGGTTGTATTAAAGTTGTAAAAATTAAGTAATTCAATAACATCTCTGCCGAAGGAGATGTATCACTGAGGGAGCAGCTATGAAATTTCGTACGTTTATCACCACATTGATTTTGTTTCTTATAATTCTTTTTGGTAGTTTATTTTTTATCTCCTACTCTATGTTTAGAACAGACATGAACAATATAAAGGAACGGGGACTAAGCGAGCATTATTTTATAAATTCAGCCTATGGAAAAGATTTGAAAGCAATCATCGATCGGGGTAATACATATGAAGACTCTATAGAACCTCTTTATGAGATTTATGCAGATTTTTATAAAAGGCAGGGTGTCAGTCTCGAGGTGATATATCAGGGAAGAGTCCTCTTAACCAATTTCGGCGATAAAGAGATGCAAGTGGAAACTACTAACCCCGGAATACGAAAAGTATCCTTTCTTCAGAAAGGCGATGCTACTTATATTCGTGTGATGGGAGACATTCCTGGCACTGACAATCAGTATGGTCTAATTTATCTGCATGATATTACTGGAAACCTTAAAGCCTGGGAGCAGCGGCAGAGAATATTATTGCTAATTGGTGTAATATCTTCGACAGTTTTAGCAATCAGCCTTCAGATATTGTTAAACCGTATCTTTCAACCTTTATTGATGGTGGCTTCTGCTACGCAGAAGATAGCAGCAGGCCATTACGAAGATAGAATCCGTTTAAAAGGTCGAAATGAATTAACGGAAATGGCTGAAAACTTTAATCATATGGCGGAAGAAATCCAATTGCGTATAACACAATTAGCAGAAGCCTCCAAACAAAAACAGCAGTTTGTTGATAACTTTGCCCATGAAATTAGAACACCTCTTACATCCGTATTTGGTTTTGCAGAATATATTCAAAAATCCCCTATAGACAATGAAGAGAAGATAAAAGCCGCCGGTATCATTATGACAGAAAGCAAACATATGCTCAATATATCGAATCGTCTGCTGGAAATGGCTGTACTTAGAAATATAGAAATATCCGGGGAGAGGATAGAGGTAGAACAGCTTTTTGATAATACCAGAAATTATATGTCGGATAAATTAAAAGTAGCGGATATTACCCTTACCTTAAGTAACAATATTGATTACTTCTATGGAGATATGGATTTACTGGAGAGCCTTTTGATAAATTTAACAGACAACGCCATAAAGGCCAGCAGTCCAGGAGATTCAATAACTTGGGAAACCCGCATGGAGGCAGGGAAAAAGGTATTGCTTGTTAAAGATAAGGGAACAGGAATTCCGCCTGAAGCAGTGGGAAAGTTAACGGAACCTTTTTACCGAGTGGATAAATCGCGGAGCAGAGAGTATGGTGGAGTCGGATTAGGACTTTCCATATGCGGTTTTATTGCAGAATTACATAATGCAGAGCTTATCTTTGATTCCAATCCCCAGGAGGGAACCACAGTCAAATTAATTTTTACTGGTTAAATAGTGATGAAACAGATTATTCAGGTATTTCGCAGAACTGAAACAAAGACCCCGATTACCTGACCCAGAAAAGGAGAAACAATGAAAAAATCAGATGCAATAAAAATCATAAGTAAAACCGTTTTTGCAGGAGCAGTAGCCATTGGTCTATGCAGTGTTGCCTTTACAGGATTTAATAACAAAGTAATAGCTTCTGAAATGAAGAAGCAGACATCCTCACCCACAACCTATAATATTAAGACGATAAAAATAGAACCTTCAGAAGATTACGTGAAAGAGGACTATAAAGTTATCATAAATAGATTAAGTCCCGCTAAAGATATAAATTCACTATCTGCTGAAGCAGCCGCGGAAATAGGAGCAAAATACATCTGGAATATGTATAAGGCAAGTCTTAAGGAGAAAGTGGTCGTTATGTATTATAATGTCTCACCAATTACCTCTGAAACTAGATGGATTGGAGATGTATATGAGAACTATGACCAAACACAAACGCCAGGCGCTTTAGGAGAACCGGATTATAGTTTTATGATTAATTCTATAAGCGGTGAAAGACAATCTATACAGATGAAGCACAGTCCTAGCAAGATATCAAAACCGATCCCTTTTGATGAAAAAAAGGCTAATGCATATTATAAGGAAAATTGCGAGGAATATAAAGAGTTAGCAATGAAGTTTACTAAAGAAAGCTATGGAGTGAAGGTAGCTTCTACTGACTTTGATAGTGTTTCTGCACTACTTGAAAACGTCAGACCACGTCCAGAAAATCTCGAAGCTATAAGACTTTATATAAATTTCATTGTTGTCGATACAGAGGGTACCGAGTATAGTGTAAGTATAACAGAGGATACAAAAGAGCTTCAAAGTATTAATAGTATAGAGCCGGATGGTGGTTCGGATTATCTAGGTTAAATACGTTTATAAAAAACTAATACGCTCAATACGAATTGAATAAACTTAAATTAGTTTTTTAAAGATTACAATCGAGTAGGAGAAATTTCTTCAAATTGAAGAAACTCCGACCTCTCACACCACCGTGCGTACCGTTCGGTACACAGCGTTTAATCAACTTAACAAGTAACACACTTTCGGTGTAGTAATCTAACATTGAGATTAGTCCAAATGAGGCTAATCTCTTGTTGTTTATCGCAACATTTACAGCACCTTTGTTGCAGACATAGGCAATTCTTGCACCCGTATATGCCGTTTTCCATGCTGTATATTTGTTAATTCCAAGTTTCATCAAGTTCTCTGCTCTGTGTGGAGTTTTCCACTGTTTCCAAATACACAAGCGAATACGATAACGTATGTTGCTGTCCAGCTTTGCACAAAGACCTTTCATACCACCAATTTTAAAGTAGTTAATCCACCCTCTGATGAGTTCATTGAGTCTCTTTATTTCGTAGTCATTTCCAACTCCCCAACTTCTGCAAGTAAGTTGTTTCATTCTTGCTTTGAACTTTGCTACTGATTTGGCATGTGGTTTCACCTTATACTGATGTGTTTTGCTGTCAAAGTAGAATCCAATTCCAAGGTATTTGAGACCTCTCGGCCTATCCACCTTGCTCTGTTCCTACAAGTGGTAACTTTACGGCTTCATCCTTTTCTGCGGACTTACCAAACAGAACCTAGCCTTATATGTGATTTCTATCCGTCAGGCCGGAGGTTTGCCTACAGCTTCCTTCAGATTCTCACGATGAAACCCTTGCTGTTCAGCTATGCACTTCCTTGTTACCTAGGTGCACTCGGGACTTGCACCCGTTAGAGCGCGCCCATGGCGCGCAAACAGAAAAAGCACGGCGGTTTCTGTTATCGCCGTAATAAAAATGTTCTCTAGTTCTTTCACCTCTAAATATGGGTGCTCATAGCGTTACTCATATTCATACGTTCGTTGAGGATGAATTTTTCACCTGTTCTTTCGGTTGTTCAGGTATGGTTTAATGAAACGCTCAAAAACATCCTGTTCCTTTATAATTGCAAGCCCTTGTTCCTCATCACCCAGCACTAGCATTTGATCTCCCGCCTTGATATTAAAAACCTTTCGAGCCTTAGCCGGAATAACAATTTGACCTTTGTCTCCTACGGTTACTATGCCAAATGCATGTTTTCCCTTAGGCGGCACACCAAGACCACGCACAGCACTTTCGTATGTAACCAAATCATCCAATGTCACTCCGTATACCAAATCGATAGACTGGGATTATTGGAGTATTAAATACCTGAGCTGCTCCCCATATTGAGATGCCCAAAGCAATTAAAATAATTGAATTTGCTTTTTTGCAAATATTGTATAGCTTTCCCGTCTCGAATTTTCGGATTAATACAAGTCCAAGGGAGAAAATCCAAAGCATCTGAATATACCAAAGCACACCTGTACCAGATACTGCCATGATTAGATACAAAATTACTTTTGGAGTTGTATTCGGAAATGTATCAAATGCATTACTAATTGCCATGTTAAAATAACCTACTGTCCAATGAAAGACAAACAAACCAAGGGTCGATGGAACCAATAATTTTCTGGTTCTACTTGCAATGAATTCATTTATAGTATGTTCTTCCAAATAATATCTGGAACTCATACCGGACACAATAAATAGAATTACCATAAACCATGGATATAAAATATATTGCAAAGCATCCTGATACTGCATTTCATGAAAAGACCCAATCACACCTGCAGTTGACACTCCATTATACATATAGATTACATGATAAAGTACCACCAATAAAACGGTAATCCAACGTAAATTATCTACATAATATTTTCTCATACATTTCCCACCTTTGCAATTATTTTTAGCATATTATAACAAACCGGAAAACGAAGTTCCACCAACTGTTTTTAACACAATTCATAGAATTTTGTTAATATATGTGGCATATATTTGTTTTTGATAATTACTGGTACAATTTGGTTTCTATAAATCAAAAACGTAGGTATACTATCTGTACATAAAAAACCTCTAAACCTTATTATCAAGGTTTAGAGGTTTTCTCTAAGAGAGGCGACAACCAGATTTGAACTGTTTTGGCAGTCCTAAAAACCTTATAGAAAGGGGGCTTCTGAACCCTCTGACAGCTTTTGCACCAATTTTGCACCTACGTTTCTAACATTATTATATTTACTATATTACTTTTGATTCTGTGCACTAATATCAATTTCAGCAGCAGCTACCTGCTCTTGTGACTTAGTATATTCTAATTCAGCTATTAGATAATTTTTAACGTCTGTAATATGTTGTCTAAAATAATTATGTTTCTTGTCTTCACAATAGAGAATCCTTTTCAGTTTTCTTTGTAATTCTGCGATTAATTTCTTATTTTTAATCTCATAGCCTTTTGAGTTATATCCTAAATACTCTCTGTTTATGTACTTGTCTGTAATCGGTATAACATCACTTATAAAAAATATAGATTTCGTTGTTGTATTTCCAATATGATAAAAACACGATTGCAATTTATTATCCGGTAAGCTTAAGTAGCCCTCGATTCTCTTTTTAGCCAATTCATCTCGATGTTCCCAGTCTCCCATAGGAATGGCCCAGTAAATTTCACTATCTCTTCTAATTTTAGCAAGCATACTATAGGACGTTCTTTCGAGTCATTCCATGCACCACCTACATCACGAATTATTTGATAAAACATATTCTCAGCAAAATATATTGAATTTTCTTTCATATTTCTCCTCATCATATGTATAAAGGGGCTGTAAAAAAACTCCCCTAAAAGAAAAATCGCTGAGGTCATGAGACTTCAGCGATTTTTTGGTATAATTAATTATGCAAATAAATAAAAACACCAATGATAATTATACAGTACGTCAGCTGAAATTACCATTGGAAATCGAAAAATTAATTAATATATCTGATCCAGTATACACGTTCTGTGAGGTGATGGATCACATCGACCTATCAAAATATTTTGTAGAGAAAGGCTACAGAACAGGTCGTCCAAGATGTGATGAACAGAAACTCCTTAAAGTGATACTCTTTGCCTTCATGGAGCACGGAATTAGTTCTCTGCGTGAAATAGAAAAACTCTGTAGGAATGATATACGATACCTGTATCTTCTTGATGAGATGAAGGCTCCTTCTTTTGCGACCTTTGGCAATCTTATACGCAATGAACTAACAGATTCCATAGAACAGATTTTTATTGACTTAAACAGTTACATTTTTGAAAAGGAGCATGTGGACCTGGAGCATACTTACATAGATGGAACAAAAATGGAAGCGAATGCCAACCGATATACCTGGGTATGGAAAAAGTCTTGTACAAAAAACCGAGGAAAGGTTTATGAAAAGATATCCACGCTAATTGATGCAATGAACCAGGAAGTATTAGGATATTTCGGTGTAAAACTTGATAAGAGAGATGAGTATGCTGTCGAATATGTATCTGAACTCTTGGAAATGTACAAGAATGCAACAAATCTGGTGGAATCCACGTTTGTATCTGGTTGTGGTCATAGAAAAAGCCTTCCGCAAAAACAATATCAGGAATTAGAGGGGTATCTAGAACGATTAAAGACATATGCACATCATATAGAAGTTTGTGGCGATGAAAGAAACAGTTATTCCAAAACCGATCACGATGCCACTTTTATGCGCATAAAACGGGATTATATGGGGAATGATCAGCTTCTCCCAGCGTACAATCTACAGACCGCTGTCTGTGATGAATATATAGCGGTAGTTGATGTAAAACCATATGCATCAGATATGGAATGCTTTGTTCCTTTGATGGAAAAATTCAATGAAATCTATGGTCATTATCCAAAGTATCCAGTTGCAGATGCAGGCTATGGTTCCTATAATAACTATCTTTACTGTGAAGAGCATGGGATGGAAAAATATATGAAATTTACCATGTTCAAAAAAGAAACATCCGATAAGAAGTATCATGAAAATCCATATCGCGCAGTCAACTTTAAAAGAGACGAGAATGGAAATTTAATATGCCCAAATGGAAAGACTTTTCACTTTAAAAGCAAACAACATGTCTATAAAAACAAATACAGCAGAACCGAAGAAATCTATGAATGCAAATCATGTGAAGGCTGCCAGTTTAAAAACGATTGTTGTCCTAAGGCAAGCAAAAATAGAACTATTCGAATGAATCAGGAATTAACATCAATACATCAAGAGGTAATGACAAATCTTGAATCAATACATGGCGCACTGTTGAGAATGAATCGTAGTATTCAAGCGGAAGGAACCTTTGGTATTTTAAAATGGAATAAATCCTACAAAAGATTATTTCGAAGAGGTGAGAAAAACGCAATTCTTGAACTCACACTGATTTCTTGTGGTTTTAATCTTTATAAATATCATAATAAAAAACAGAGAAACAAGTTGGCTGCTTAAAATCCAAGAACTATACTCACAGCTTTATTAAGTGCACGCTTTTTTATGGAAAAATCAATCATAATCATAAAAAATAAATAAAAAAAAGAAGAATCACCAGAACCGGCATCTGTCGGAACTGGCGATTCTTAATTAAGGACTTATTTTACAGCCCCTTTTACAATGTTTCCTGCACATTGTGAAGCATCTTTGTATCATTACAATGTTTAACTGTACATTGTGAAACATCTTTGTACTTATATTATATACATTGACAAAGTAAAATGCAACTATTTTTAAAGAAATTTATTTTATATTGCATACATTTAGAGACAGCGTTATTTTATCGTAGGATATTTGTATACATTTTTAACTACATCAGGACTCCTGCCAGTCTCCACACAGCATAAAAGCTCTCAGGAGCTCTGTCATCAAGCCAGCTTTCTAAATTACTTAACATTATCATCTTAGTAAAGTCGATGCTCCCCTCATCACTCTCACCAACAGGGTGGTACTCCGTACAGCTTAGGCCAGTATATTTATACTCACTAATAATATCATTAGCCACTCTGTGGTACTCGTACTGCATCCAGTCAGGTGGAAGTCCCTCAAGCATAGCCTCTGGATACAAATCACCTAACTCAACCATGATTGTAGTCGATTTTATCTGAGGATTATCCGCATATATAGGGTAGGTATCACAGCTTGCAAATACCACCTTAAACCCACGTTCCAGTAGCTTTACAACTACGCCTACAAGCTCATAGCGTATTTCAATGGTCATAGGCTGATTCTTCCGGTCACAATTACAAATATGAGGCCGGTTACGTTTATAAATCTTTTTACATTTAGGACAAATCGTCATTATAAACAGTCTCCTTATGCACAGGTTTTACTTGCACCATCTCTGATAATCCTGTTTACGGTACTCCTACTAAGTGCTGTTTGCCTAACAATTTCAGCAATCTTTACACCGTTATTATATAATGAGGTTACCGTTATTGCTTTATCGGTACGCTTAGAGGGTCTGCCACCCGTTCTACCCCTGGCCTTTGCAGCTTTTAGCCCATCTTTGGTTCTATCTGAGAGTAAGTCACGCTCAAATTGTGAAAGACCTGCAAAAATAGTGAAAAGTAGTTTAGATTGGGGGCTGGTAGTATCAATCCACGGCTCTTTAAGGCTCTTTATATCAGCTCCTTTAGAGTGTATTAGCTCAACAATCTCTATCAAATCCCTTGTAGACCTCGAAAGCCTCGATAACTCAGCCACTACTACAACTATTTTTTCATTGGGTTTAATACTCTCAATCATTTGATTAAGCGCTTCTCTGTCTCGTTTAGTGCCTGTGACCTTTTCTTGATAAATATTGCGTTCAGGTACTCCCGCAGCAATTAGTAAATCCGACTGCCTGTCTAAATTCATATTTTCTTTGCTGACTCTGATATAGCCTAAATACGTCACGTTCTTATCTGTATCCATACCGTATCCTCCCTTAAATCCGTTTTATTTGTTATCCGTATTGCTTCATAAAGGTGTTATAATGTAATTTGATTATGACACCTTATATGACACGCTTTAACACCTTTAAACCCTTATTTTCAGTATCCTCTTATATGTGTGTCATAAACGACCGTTTTATGACACCTCTACAGTACACGGCCACGAGAGCTTTAGCAAGTCTCAATTTCAAAGTATTATCTGCTATGATGGGTTCGTGGCTCATTATTGATGTACCATATCCTTGTGCAGTGCCAGTAAGAATTTTTTGCAGAATCACAGTCAAGACCAGCAAGGTTAGGTAGAACCTATGGTGTCATTTAGTGTACTTTTTATTATTAGTTACCGAAAATCTTATAGTGCCTAAAGAAAACTCTCTGCAAAATAACCGGAAGTTTCTTGGAGATATTAGCATAATCACATAGACATTGAAGTGTCTTTGTTTGAAATAATTATAAAATTCGTTTTTGCTCAAAAGCATCTGCCTTCTCCCTGTTACTAAATAAAATAAATACTGTTTAATTTTTAAAAATAAACTATTGACATTGACCCTGCGTCAACTTGTATAATAATGGAAAGGTGGTGATGTTTTTTGGATTTGATTAGGATAAACGAAGTTGTTGACATCTTCGGTATATCGAGTAGGACACTAAGATATTACGAGGAAATGGGGCTTTTATGGAGCAACCATCCTGATAACAAAAGCCAACGTTATTATGATACTGACGCGCTTGAACGATTGAAACAGATTATTATTTTACGCAAATTACAAATCCCGGTTAAGGATATGGTCGTTATATTCAGAAGTGAAAACATGACGGCATTGATTCAAGCGTTTGTGGACAAACTTGAATTACTTGACACGGAAATTTCAGCTTTATCTGAGCTAAGGCATCTTGTCGATGATTTTCTTCATAAAATGCTAATGAGCGGTATCAAGAAAATATCAGGCATTACATTGCTTTATGAAGAAACTGAAAAGAGGCTTGCCACAGTTGAAAAGAATGAGACAGTCACATTTGAAAAATTGTCGGTAATCAGCCGTGAAGCATTAAGGCTACATGATGTACGAATTATTCGATTACCACCGATGCGTTTTCTTACTTCAAAATTGAAAACAGGACAAGTAGAAAATATAGAAGATAAAATGCAGAGTCTATTTGTGAAATATGGCTTCACACCAAGTCCCGGATTACGTAATTGCTTTTACCGCAAAGAACCAAGCGGTGAATGGATTATGCTTATCAAAATACCAAGTGACTATGAAAATACAACAGAATACGCAGACGAAAAATTTACAGGAGGGTTATTCGCTATAGCCAGTTCCTTCATGGAGGATATGGATGATACTTTTATTCTTTTAAAAGACTGGGTAAATAATAGCGACCATTATGAGCTCGACGCAAATGCAGAAGGAGAATTGCATCGCTACGAAATGATTGAGGAAATTTTACCGTGGGATATATCGAATAAGTTGAACAGATACCAGCAAGATATATTTATTCCGATACAAATAAAAAATGAGAAGGAGAAAAATGAAAATGGCTGAGTTACCTGAAATTGCTAAACTCTCGGGACAAATGAGAGATGTTCTGTGTGGAAAGACCATACAAAATCTTACTCTGCTGCAAGAGAAATGCGCCAACATCCCGTCTGATGAGTTTCAAAAACGAATCACGGGTGCAAGGATTGATGATATCCGTAATAGAGGGAAATGGATTATTACTACGCTTAATAATGGTGAAAATATCCTTTTATCTCTTGGTATGGGCGCAGATATTTTGTTCTTCGATAATGAGAAGAATGAAACGGACAAATACCAGATAAAGGTTCTCTTTAGTGATGGCAGCGGTTATACCGCCCGCTTTTGGTGGTTCGGTAAGTTCTTACTTGTTTCGGATGGCGAGCTTGCATCAGAGCCCAATACAAAAGACATTGCTATTGACCCATTTGATGAAAAATTTACGCTTGATTATTTTTCATCACTTCTGAAAGGAAAAAAGACGCAGATAAAAGCTTTTTTAATGAATCAGAAGAATGTTGGTGGAATCGGAAATATGTATATGCACGATATTTTATTCAAGGCACATCTACATCCTCAAAAGAAAATATCGGATATGAGCGGGGAAGAAATTAAATTGCTTTATAGCACCATAACAGAGCTTTTGAACCTCTCACAGGAAAAAGGCGCGTTTGCTTACGAAAGTGATTTCTTTGGGCAAAAAGGTGGCTTCACAATGGATTATTTCCTTGTAGGCTATAAAGAAAACCAGCCCTGCCCGGTCTGTGGCGAGACAATAGTTTCAATAAAAACTGGCAGTACATCTACTTTCATATGTCCTGCCTGCCAAAAAGAATAGTACGAAAATACACCAACCCTTTTTCATACTCTCGGTTGGTGAAGGATTCCCTTAATGGGTTAATAGGAGGAGATTTTTTATTATGAACATATTGGAAATCAAGCAGACTATGATTGACAAAGGTATTCCCAAGGAAGTAATGGAGCAATTTGTTTTTCCAGAAAGTAAAGATGAAACGCCGGAAGAAAAAATAGCATTTGTGAATCAAATGGATAATTTACTTTCAAAAGTTCAAATTCTTTCCGTTATGGAGGAGCAAGGTTGCAACAAGAATGAACCTACCGCTGTATTTATGCTAAAACTTAAAGATAAATCCATCGGAGAACGCATTAAAATACTAAACGCAATGGGTATAAACGAATTTGCTCGCAGCAGATTAAATGATGATGGGACATTAAGTATATTTTGGGATTTTGAGGAAAATGGAAAATATATATGTGTATGCCCATGTATGAATACATTGTCCAAATCCACGACCGTTTCCCTTACATATTGCGGTTGTTGCAGTGGACATGTAAAATATCATATTGAAAACAGTCTCGGCGTAAAATTGCGCCTTAAAGAAACTGTATCATCCCCCATTAGCTCTAATGGTGAAAAACAATGCGAACATCTTTTTGAAATAATATAAAAAGTAACACGAAAATACACCAACCTATTAAATTCGGTTGGTAACGGAAGCCTTAATGGGTTGATAGGGGGTTGTATAATGAGCAAAAAAACAGAACTACAAAAGGTCAGCGAGAATACTATGAGCTTTATGCGAGGAAAATATGTTTTGGATGAGGTGGGCAACGGCAAAGATGAATTGAAATTCCGCAAAGGCGGGAAAACTGTGCTAACTATCTACATACGGGAAGACCATTACGATTTTCTTATTATTTTCGGAAAGGCAGAACGTGAATTATTTGAGGCGCGGCGCAATGAATTTCCCCAGAAGATACAAGAAATTTACGATAACAGTAAAACACATCATGACGGCAAATGGATGTTAATTTCCGTTGCCAATTTACATATGCTCGAAGCTGTCGAGCAGCTTGTTTTGATTAAGAAAAAACCTAACCGAAAACCGTTTCCGAAAGAGCAAGCGGTCTATTCCAGTTGCGGACACCGTTGTGATTTGTGTGTGCATTATAACGGCGGAACAATCAGCGAGGAGTTCCGGGCAGAGTTGAAAGAGCGGCTGATACGTGTATATGCGGGAGGTGTAGGCGATGGGGGATATTGGGGCGATGATATGAAGTTATGTGATGGCTGTCATACAGGGGGATTGGATAAAAGCTTTAACTGCGATTCTTTGAAATGTGCTGCGAAAAATGACGTTGATAGATGCCAGAATTGTTATAAAAATCCTTGTGATAAGGCACATCATTTATATCAAGGGCTTAAACCTGAAATCCACGCAAATACCATTGCTGCCGACGATGTTACATGGGTAATTCTGCCTTATGTATTTGAACAATACGGAAATTAAGGGGGATACCAACCTGCTTTTATATTAAATCGATACTTGTGTATCTGTTTGATACATAGCTATACTCGTCTTCTGTATTGTCTGTGTTTGCTTGTTCTGTAACCGTTTTCGTCTGGGCGAGCTGTCTGATGGTGCTTACTTTGCGTATATCCTCGCATCTAACATCTAACTCAAATAAGACTGCTATCTTACCCCAAAATACCTCAGATGGTGTCTCCATACCATTCTCAACGTTGCAGTAGTATGCTCTGCTACAGCCGAGTTTGGTAGCAATCTGCTGCTGGGTAAGTGCAGAGTTAATACGCAAATCATACAGCATCTTACGAAGCCTTTTCGAGTTACTATGTTTAGCTTTTGCTATTTTATCGGCTTTTACAGCTGTGCCATCATGCTTGCGATACGCACTAGAAATCCACTCACCTGATTGATGGCGTACCTTGCCTTCCTCCACACCTTTGTACACTCCGGATTGTCGTAAAACACTAAGGATAGCAGCTCTTTTTATACCAAATCCAGCATTTTCAAGCTGACGAAGACCAGCACCATCTACATACATTTGTATGATGGCTGAGTTACGCTCTGCTTTGGATATATATGCAGGTCTATCAGGTGTGGTAAAAACATCTGGCAGGGGATACTCTACATACTGCTGGCATACTCCAGCTCCGCAAGAACTAAGTAGGGCATATATGTCGTCTGCGGGAGACTCATATCCGTGCAAAATATCCCATAGCTGTAAAACAGACATATGTAATCTGTCTAACAGCTTATAGCAACTAATAGACTGCATAGCTTGTTGTGTACGAGTAATGCCCCAGTCTGTAAGGCATTGTTTTTTCAGCGGTTTTTGTCTCTCGTACCGGATATACATATCCAAAACTGCAAAATCATCTTTGGCTATGTATACAATATGTTTAGCACTCTGCAATCCTCTAGTATTTAGGACGCTTGTAAGTATTTTGGCATCATTGATAGCTATATTATGTATAGCTCCGCCAGCAATTAATGTATATTCATCATCTGCTATAATATAGTCAATCTGTGATAATGTAGATAATATTAAATCCTTGCACTTACGCAAATCTATCCGATAGTCTCCATATTTAGTAACCATAGTTATGTACCTCCGTAACCTTGAAAAATATTATTGATTTAGTGCTTTTATAAAAATCATACCTCATTTGTTAAGTAAAATCTAGTTGTTTTTAGTGCGAGAAGTATGTAGATAAACAGGCCTTATCATATATAGAGATAGTTGGGAGGCTGTGTGGAACTTATAGGGATAGACAGCGATAGGGAGCTAAGCTCTACATAGACGATATCGCATGGCTGGTGTCAGCTGTTAGCACTTGGATTTATACGTTAACATACTTTGCAACCTGTTAATTTATTATAATGTATCCGAATTCAATTTATAACTCAATGTGTTCCTCACTACGCAGACACTCCTGGCTTACTCAATATAATATTTCGGGGCCGACAGCTCATCCTTTTAAGTCACGAATACCTACCGTATCGGTATCCGTGGCTTATTTTATATACACATCAAATCAAGGTATGTTTCATAAACATATCAGAACTATACCACATTTGTTAAGTAATTATTTTAAATTATTGTCTGCAAGTATAAGTCAAAAGCAAGCCTTGCAAATTATATGTATAAGTTGAGAGTATGTATGATATCAATATTATAGACAGATGAGGAACTAAGCTCTATACAAGCGGGATTGTTTAACATCTTTGCTACACACTTATCCAAAACTCCTTAACCCTACGCTTAGCAGTAGCGACAGCTTGTGGGTCAGCGTCAGAGCCGAAGACCTTACGACCACCAGCAATAAGTCCTGCTATAATTGTCGTTGAACTACCCATACATACGTCCATTATGGTATCACCTTCGACAGAGAAGGTTTTTATCAGCTCAACAAACGCTGGGAGACTCTGTTGGTATGGATGTAGTCCACTATCGTCTGCGTCACGAGGTGGCGGTATATGTATGTCTGGCGTATAAGATGTTTTTTTATTGGGAGCGCCTTTAACGTAATGTAGAATAGCTTTCCATTTAGGTATGACTCTGCGTGGGTGTACTAACTGGGTTCCATTAGGTGTCATGTATGCGTGACACCAGTTATAAGTCAAGTGCTCACCCAGAGCTTTCATAGCTTGTGGCAGTAATAATTGCCCGCACATAACGACCAGAGAGCCGTTAGGTTTTAATAGTTTTTCACTTATACGGGCAAGGTAAGGATATAAATCGGCGTACTCTGCCTTATACATCATATCAACTAAAATTAAATCTATTGAGTTTGGCATTATTCGGTCATAGTCACCTTCAATCTTTAGGTTTGCGACAAATAATTGAACATCGTCCTCTGTTACCGTTATTGCTGGGTTTTTCTTTTGTTCACGTTGCTCTTTACGTAGTAGCGTCAAGGCCAGTCGTGGGCTTACTGTAACTCCCTCTAGTTCTACCAGTTTATCCAATAATCCAGGTGTCCGTAAGCATTTCAATGTTCTATCTGACAACTTCTTATTTAATATCTCAGGGTGCTGTTTAACCCATATGTGTTGAGTCCAATCCTCATTATCTTTATAATCCGGCAATGGGTCCAATTTGGACACTCCAAACAGCTCTAAACGATACTTAGACACGCTTGTTGGACTAACTCCCAGCAATCGTGCTATTTTTTTATTTGAAAGTCCTTGATTACTCCTTAGCGTACTTTTTATCAGGCTTTGCTTGTCTTTACGTGATATTTGTTTTATTTGCTTAGACACTAATCATCACCTCCTTAGATATGCCTATGGTTATTATAACCTAAGGCGATAATAATATCTTCAATTATTTAGTGACTATGAGGTGCCTACATACAAGCCTTGCATAAATCAACCTATAAAATTCAAACTTTTAGGGGGATTACCATTATGATTCTTACATATGCTAAAGGCATGGTTACGGCCGATGACACAAAAGGGCTATTTAATGACGCAAACATAAATATTTTTTTACAAGACCTTATCTGTAGTGGTATACTTAGGGCGTCAGAGGTTTCAGATAAAATGAATATGCTAAGAAAGAAACAAGTAGATACGATTCACACTAAAAAAATTTATACCAGAAAGGATGGTAGAGTTTTTACAAGAATATTAGAAAATGGCAAAGAAAAACAAGTCGCAGGCAAGGATGAAACAGAACTCTATGAAAAGCTCTATGATTTTTACTTTGGTGATAATAATGCAAGCCTTGAGGATTTATACCCACAATGGGTAGAATGGAGAACCAACGAAACAAACACATCTCAAAAGACTGTAAAAGAGAACGGTTACATTTGGAACGCACATCTCAGGGATAACCCCATTACACAAGTTCCTCTAAAACAACTAAAACCAAAGGATTTTATTTGCTATTTTCGCACAATTACCAAAGGAGTCACACTTACGAGGAAGCGCTTCAATGACCTGAAAAGCGTGATGAACGGCATTATATACTTCGCCATAGAAAAGGAGATTATCGAGCATAATTATTTGCGAGACATAAACTATCGCCAGTTTACCTATAAACCTGAAAACAATGATGTCATCCCTTATACTGAGATGGAACGCTTACAAATTATCAATCAATTATCCAACGATGATTTGTACTCTCTCGCTATTAAGCTCGACTTCTATTTGACTTTAAGGATTTCGGAATTAAAAGGTTTAATGTGGGATGATATCCGAGGCGACCTTATTTATATCCAGCGTTTGATAAACGATAAAAATGAAATTTTAGACGATATAAAAGGGCATAAAGAAGAAGGTAAACGCTACATACCATTAACAAGTGCAACTAAGGTAATCCTAAATCAGATTAAGCTTTTGAACCCTAATAGTGAATATCTTTTTATTCGCAATAATAAGACTTTAGCTACGGTCACTTTTAATCGTCGAATTAAAAAGTGTTGTACCGAACTTGGAATTGAATATCGTCCTTCGCATAAGGTTAGGTTTTCGACAGCTTCAATTCTGTTCAAGAATGGGGTTGGTGCACCTGAATTACAAAAAATGTTAGGCCATACGACACTTACAATGACTTCACATTACCTACGCTCAGTAACACCTGCCGACGAAACCATAGAAAAAATGGGGGCCGTTTTAGGTTAAAAATAGCTTGCACCAATTTGCACCAACATTTTTAAAATTAAAAAATGCTTCAAACCCTTGATTTATAAGGATTTGAAGCACTTACTTAGAGAGGCGACAACCAGATTTGAACTGGTGATCAGGGTGTTGCAGACCCATGCCTTACCACTTGGCTATGTCGCCATATTTAATTTACTAAGCTACTTCTTAATAAATAGCTCCCCGAGTTGGGCTCGAACCAACAACCCCACGGTTAACAGCCGTGTGCTCTACCATTGAGCTATCGAGGAAGAACACTACCATTTTAATATGTTAGACTATAAAAGTCAAGGCTTTTTTAAAACTTTTTCAATTTGATAAATAATTTGAAAATTTTAAAATGCATGAGCATTTTTTAAATTTATCTTTCTATACATTCTATTAATGATATCTTTTCTTAAAAATAATTTCAAATGTAATATAAGTTATTTATCTACTAAGCAGTTTTTTATTATTTATATCCACCTATCGTTGCAGCATAACATATTATGAATGAATTAGAATGAAAAAACGTCACAAAACAAAGTCTTACTACTTGTTTTACGACGCATTCATATATACATTCAAAACTACACATTAAACACCATTGCTATTTATGAACATTACCTGATAAAGCTTTACATAAGTTACCTTATATTCAACCTTATCTTTAGGTCAAGCCCTCGACCTATTAGTATTAGTCAGCTACATGTGTTACCACACTTCCACCTCTAACCTATCCACCTTGTCGTCTTCAAGGGGTCTTACTGCTTTCGCATGGGATATCTTATCTTAAGGGGGGCTTCACGCTTAGATGCCTTCAGCGTTTATCCCTTCCAAACTTGGCTACTCGGCCGTGCACTTGGTAGTACAACCGATACACCAGCGGTTCGTCCAACCCGGTCCTCTCGTACTAAGGTCAGCTCCTTTCAAATATCCTACGCCCGCGCCGGATAGGGACCGAACTGTCTCACGACGTTCTGAACCCAGCTCGCGTACCGCTTTAATGGGCGAACAGCCCAACCCTTGGGACCTACTACAGCCCCAGGATGCGATGAGCCGACATCGAGGTGCCAAACCACTCCGTCGATGTGAACTCTTGGGAGTGATAAGCCTGTTATCCCCAGGGTAGCTTTTATCCGTTGAGCGATGGCAATCCCACTTTATACCACCGGATCACTAAGTCCTACTTTCGTACCTGCTCCACCCGTCGGTGTCGCAGTCAAGCCTTCTTATGCCTTTGCACTCTGCGAATGGTTTCCAACCATTCTGAGAAGACCTTTGAGCGCCTCCGATACCCTTTCGGAGGCGACCGCCCCAGTCAAACTCCCCACCTGACATTGTCCACTGCCCAGATCATGGGCACATGTTAGAAATCCAATACTGCAAGGGTGGTATCCCAACAACGGCTCCATGGCAACTAGCG